>JAIRYX010000420.1 GCA_031267635.1 Planctomycetaceae bacterium | reverse complement strand
GTTTGAACGATAATCATTTGGATTCCTTCCTGCTTGGAAATAATTTTTTTTAACTGGGGTTCACCTAGCCCTGACGCCGTTAATTATAACACGTTGGGGGAATTTGCAAAAGTTTAGTTAAACGAAAAATAAGGGAATTAAGGGCGCATATCGGGGATTTTGTTGACTACTAAGGGAAACTTGATAAATAAGGGCGGCAACAGTAATATTTTTCGGCAAAATTGACTGTAGTTATCCAGATGCCGTGCGGATTTATTTGGGTTGGGCAATTGAATAGTTACAGCATTGTATAATCAATCCCTATGTGAAATAAGTCGAAAATTTGGAATGTTTGGTTTCGCTTACGGGGCGATTTCAAAGTAGCAACCCGCTTTCGGAATAGAACCATTTTTAGAGTTTTTCCCAAAACAAATATAACAGAAAACGCGGCAAAAATAATGGAAATCGCATAATGAAACGAGGTTTTTAAAACGAGATTTTGTTATCATTCTTTTAAATTTCCATCGGAATTTGTTTGGTCGGGTTCCGGTTTCCAAATCGGTTTTACCGGACGTAAAAAATGATGTTCGACCGGCAGATATTCTTTTTGAAGATATTTTTTCAAAATTTCATTCTGCCGCCGCGCGGTTACTCGCACAAGTCCCGTTGTTAGAAAAGATATTCCTAACGCAATCAGAATCAATTCAAAAGAAAAATGATACATGATTTTATTTCCTGATTATTTCGTTTTTGGGGGACAATATTTGAAAACGCAATAGAAAACGATGGCGTCAGTTGCCTAGTGCGGGGTTATTTGGTTTGGGTAACTGTAGAGTTGCCTGTTTTTACTTTCAGAATCGAATGATACAACCGATAACCGCCGCTCAAGTTATAAGCGTTGAAATCGTTTTGCGATAAAATCCGGCACGCGAGATAGCCGCGTTGTCCAACTTGGCACGTAACATAAATTTTTTTGTTGCTGTCAAGTTCTTCCAGTCGATGACGTAAATCGTCTAACGGAATGTTGATGAAACCGTCAATATGTCCGTTTTCATATTCCATTTTCGTCCGAACATCAAGTAGCATCATATCCGCGTTCGGCTGTTTTGTTACTTTTTGTAACGATTCTACGTCATGCCAATGAAAGAGTTTGACCTTGCCGGTTAAAACGTTTTCCATCACGAATCCCGCCATATTCACCGGATCTTTTGCGGATGAATACGGCGGCGCGTAACAAAGCTCCAATTGCGTCAAATCATACGCAGTCATTCCGGCGCGGATTGCTGTCGCTAAAATGTCGCATCGTTTGTCCACGCCGTCATAACCGACAATTTGTGCACCGAGAATTTTTCCGGTCGTTTTCTCAAAAATCGTTTTAATCGACATACTGACCGCACCGGGATAATAACCCGCATGACTCGGCTGCCAGAGAAAAACTTTTTCATAATTCAAACCGGCACATTTCGCGGCTGTTTCGTTCAATCCGGTCGTTGCCGCCGTCATATCGAAAACCCGCAAAATCGCAGAACCTTGCGTGCCGACGTAACGCGAATCGAAACCGCAAATGTTATCGGCGGCAATTCTCGCTTGTTTATTCGCCGGTCCCGCAAGCGGGATGTACGCTTTGCGTTTGGTAACAAAATCAATCACTTCCACCGCGTCGCCGACCGCGTAAATATTTGCGTCCGACGTTTGCATCCGCTCATTCACAATCATTCCGCCGCGCTCGTTGACTGCAAGTCCGGCGGATTTGGCAAGCGAGTTTTCCGGCGTTATGCCAATCGACAGAATCGCCATGTCAGCGAAAATTTTGCCGTCTTTCGATGTTGCATGAATCTGTCCCGCGTTTTCCGTGACCGTTTGAATTTCCGTATTCAACAAAAGCCGCACGCCTTTGCTTTCGATATGCCGATGCACATCGCACGCTATATCGTCGTCCAGCGTCGCAAGAACATGACTGCTTCTTTGCACAATCGTAACTTCCAATCCCGCGCGATGCAGGTTCTCTGCCGTTTCCAAACCGATGTATCCGCCGCCAATCACAAGAGCACTTTTCGGTTTTTGCATTTCAAGAAAGTTTTTGATGCGGAAAGTATCGGGAATATTCCGTAACGTAAAAATTTTTTCCGAGTGAAAACCATCCGGTCGCATCGGCTTCGCGCCCGGCGAAAGAATCAGTCTGTCGTAAGATTCCGTATAAATTTCATTAGTCTGATGATTTTTGACTGTCACGTTTTTTGCCGACGTATCAATCGCCGTAACTTCGTGCCGCACTCGCACATCGACATTGTATCGTGTATGAAACGCTTTCGGCGATTGAAGCGTCAACGCAGATTTTTCTGCGATTTCTCCGCCGATAAAATACGGCAATCCGCAATTTGCAAAGGAGATAAACTCGCCGCGTTCCAGCAAAATAATTTCCGCATCCTCCGACAATCGCCGCAATCGAGCCGCCGCCGTCGCTCCGCCAGCAACGCCGCCGATAATTAAAATTTTCTTGACGTAAGCCATATTTTGTCCTAAATTTAGTCCATGAAGGCGTATAACACTTCAATTCTCTTTAACATAAAAACGATTCAGATTGACGCCGCCGCGTAGTTCTTCTTCGAGCAACAGCAAACGGTTTTCGAGGTGTTCAATACGACGCTGCAAAAGCGGAATCAGGTTTTCTTCGGCATTTACAGGTTTCTGACGCGGGACTTCGGGATAGCTCAAATGACGCGACAACGCGGAAAAAAGATAAACCGGATCGCGTCCAATTGTCGCGTGAGCAATTCGCCCTTCACGCTCTGAGAACAAAATGGCGCCGGTTGGCGGACGGTTAACATTGAAACAGTATTCACTTTGCAAAAAAATCATTTCCGCAAAATCAATCACACCTAATTCATTGTGTAGCGAAAGTATCCACGCTTTCCAGTTTTGATCGTAAATGGAATCGTCGGCAATCGCAGCAAGCCCTTCCTGATAGCCAAGTTTATTTCGGCAAAGCGTTTCAAACTGATAAAAAAAGAGTCCGGCGCAAGTCAGCGTATCATTTGTCCGAAACTTGGCTTCATTTTCCAAAATTCTCAACGCGATACGAAAATCAAATTTGCCGCCGGGAGCTTCGGATTTTTGAACAACATACGCCTGAAATTGGGTGAAATAGTGTCTTAATCGAAACATTGACGGCGACATCATTCCGGTATGTTTCACGTCAGCCAACATAAAGTCAATCGCCATAGGAAGTTTTGCCGACGCAAGGACTTCGGCACGTAAAACAGCAAGCGATTCCTGAGCAGGAACTCCCATTTCAACCCGTTCACGAAATGTTCGAAAGAAAAATTGTTGTTCTACATATTCTTCTCGGTCAAGCATAAATCTCCTACATTTTCACTTTTACGATTCCTGTTCTGGGGCGCGGAACTTCTATCGGTTCTGGGTACGGCATTAGATATCGACCGATTCGTGATTGTTTCACTAATTCTGAATCTGGCGAAAAAACGTTGATGATTTTTTCAATATCTCGTGAAAATTCGGCAACGTTTCCTTCTCGATCCATTTTGCCTAATGACTCAAAGCAGCCAACCGTAACAATGCTCGATGTGCGGTCGTGATAAGAGTATGCCTCATAACCTTTATCTCGCAAAAATTTGCAAATGATTTCCGCATTGATTTCCGCATTTTTCAATTCTCCGGTTTTTTCGCCGAATCTCTCAATTTTTTCAGGATGGTTGACGTCGTTAGGGTGCGAAAACTGACTTCCAGTAAATGAAGCGACTTTCAATGTGTATTTTCCCGGACAGCGTAACAAATTGTAAGGCGAACCGGAATTGAATTTTACGACAAAATCGTCCACACCATTGGCAAAATAGGATGTCGGCAAAATAGGATTCGTACACTTAAACACGCAAGACAACGGACGAGCATTTTGATTACCGTGTTTATCATCCATGCGATAAAGATTGCGAACCACGTCAACCACAAGTGTTTTATCTTTGGTGTTTTTTTCCACATTATCAGAATCTCGTTTCAGTTGCGTCATAATACATTGCGGCTGGCACGTTTTGAGAAATTCCATCGTTTTTTCTATATTGTCTTCATCAAGCGATTGAAAATCGCCCACTAACACTGCGTATTCCTGTGTTCTGTTCCCATTGACAAATGTTGTTACCTTTTTTGTTACTTTTTTCTTCGGAGGTGGCATAACAACTTCCGTTCCTTGCAAATTATTTTGCGCAAGGAATTGCTGTAATTGCATTTTTGCCATA
The DNA here is from genome assembly GCA_031267635.1 of Planctomycetaceae bacterium. Lineage (GTDB taxonomy): Bacteria > Planctomycetota > Planctomycetia > Pirellulales > Thermoguttaceae > WRMR01. The sequence goes on along the minus strand of JAIRYX010000420.1, from coordinate 11,903 downwards.
ACTTCCCGCTGGTTTTCTTCGCTCTCCGTTTCCGCAGAATAATTGAAATCTGTGTGGTGAACATATGCTTTTAGATTATACCGTTTTCGCAATTCGAGAACAAGAGCGTTCGCGTCCTGTCGGGCGGTTTCACCGTCGTAAGCTTTGACGTAAATCATCCAAGGACCCTTGGTTTCATCAAGCAAGTATTCCTTTTGAGGATCGGCTTCAACACTTTCAGAACTGAAAAAACCGGAAAATTTTTTCAACGGATTTGCGGCAAAACTATTTGTATAAAATACAGTCAGACAAGCCCCCAATATCGCAACCAAAAACACACTTTTTAAGCGTTGCATTTTTTCCTCGTTGTTTTCGTTTGTTATAACGGTTGAAAACCGTTGCTACATTTAATAAGCCAAAACACTTTTGAGTAATTATCGGATAAAATGATTGTTTGCAATAAACAAAATCGAGAAGTTTTAATGATTTTACCGTTTCGCGATGTCGTTTGGTATTTTCTGTCTTCGGTTTTACAGATGGTGTGGTAATTTGGAGGAATTTAGAAATGGCTATTATTGAAAGAATTTAACTTGCCTGCTTATTTCATATGTTGGGGAGGGAATAAATTTTACCCATCAGCTAGTACAAAGTCACGTAATTTCACTTGGCATTTTTCATATCAAAGGGAAATTGGGGAAATTCGTAGTAGTTACGATTTTTCAGAGTGACTGTTAATTTTACCGGCAAACATTATTATTGCCGCCCTTATTTATGAGATTCCCTTAGTAGCCCGAATGATACCAACTATGCGCCCTTATTCCCTTATTTTTCGTTCCATTGTTTTGATAACAATCCATGATTTTGAAAATAAGGGCATCAGGGCGCGTTTGGGAGGGCTTTGTTGGCTACTAAGGAAAACTTGATAAAGAAGGGCTACCATGGTAAAGCCGTTCAAGTAATTGCAATGGTAAAGTCTTTCTTGTAGCTCTACAGTTGTCCAGTAGTGAAATAATTAAAAAATTTCCTTCACTTGAAACGAGCGGAAAAGCGGATAAAAAACACAACAGCCCACCGTAACACAATGGGCTGCTATATAAAGCGCAGACTATATAAAAATACTATCGAAATGGTGTAGATGCGTACATCTCCCCATTTCAAATTACTCATTTCTCGTTTTCTTCCATAACCATACGGAAACCGACGTTATGAACTTTTTGCCATGGTTCATAGTTGAGTCGGAAACCGGCGCGGCTACGGTAAGGGCGGTCGTTCCATGAGCCGCCGCGTGCTGTTTTCATTGTGGAAAGATTACCCGCGTTGCGTCCGTCGTTGACGATGTAGGGATAAGCTTTATAGTCGGAAAGCGTCCATTCTGCGACGCTGCCGTGCATGTCGTACAAGCCCCAAGCGTTGGGAGCATACGCGCCTACGTCTTGCGCGATCATGTTTCCGTCATTAATTTTTTCGACATGCGGAATAAACGCGCGATACGGCTGATGTCCGACCGGCTGCGGATTCACGCCAGCAACAACAAACAAATGCACGCTCTCATCCGCCATGTTTTCCAATTTGGAAAAATCCGCATCCAAGTCGCCATACCACATCGGCTGATCCGTTCCGGCACGGCACGCCCATTCCCATTCCGCTTCGGTCGGAAGGCGGAACGTTTTGCCGGTCTTTTCGCTCAACCATTTGCAAAAATCATTTGCTTCCTGCCAACTGACGCGAATTGCCGGCTGATTGGGTTTGTTTGCCGGATAGCCGGGCGTCGTGTGGTCTTTCCACCACTGATCAATAAATCTGCTATCATGTTTCGGAGCGTATAATTTATAAAGCGAATTTGTTACTTCAGTTGTCATCATCCAGAACGGTTTTTGAACCGTGACAGGATGACGCGGCAATTCGTCAAAATTGCCGCATTTATCGCCCATAACAAACGTTCCAGTGGGAATACGCACAAGATTGATGCTATGTTCGTTATCCACTGCGACCGATTGTGTAACGCTCGAAACGCCTTGTTTTTGCAACTCTACCGCTTGCTGCTGCGTGAGAGGCCAATTCGGAATTGTCGGCGCGGAGAAGTCCGGCTTAACAAATTCTTTCGGTTTGACAAACGACACGTTTTTATATTCGCCGTAACCGGTGTATGCATCGGTTTCAAAATCGAGATTTCTATCGGCATACAACATTTTCAACTCGTTATGGCGCGACGCCATTTTCGCTACGTTTTCCTGTTGACCTTTATTCTTGCGAGCGTCGGCGATTTCCGTCCATGTTCCGAAATACGGCACGTTCAGGTCTGCCCAGCAATGAAGTAGTTCAATTGATTTTGGGTCGAGTTCGACGTTATAATGTCCTTTTTCGAGAATCTGGAACAATTCGCTCGTGCTTGTATGATATTCCAACGGCTGGAACATATACACGTCGCTTTCCGGTCCGGGACGGCGAACGTAAGCCGCTAATGCATGATAAGCGTTTGAGAAAAGATCGAAACTCTTATTCGTGTCGGCGAAGTTCGGAACGTTTTTGTCCGCACCGTCGTGGCAGCCGACGCAATAACGGCTCAAAACCGGTTGGATTTCTCCTTCAAACGAAAACGGACGCTCTTTTCCGAAGTACGGCGTCAACGGTTTCACCGGCGATTGCGACGCAATCGTCATTTTCGGCGGCGTAACGCTGTTTTGTTGTTCATGGCAACCGACGCACGAAACTTTTTCGCCCGGCATTCCGACAAACCACGACCGCATCAGTTGTAGTGAACGTCCTTGTTCGTCCAGCGGCTGAATCGCAATTGGAGTATTTGCCGGAATTGAAAAGACTGACGAACCGTCTTCATACACTTCCGCTTCGCCGAGAATTCGCCGCCCGTCCCAGCAACTTTCTAAACCGAACACATCATGTCCGCCGATGCCGCGGTAACCGTAACTATAGGCGAAAACACGCAATTTTTTGACTGTTCCGTGCGGCACATTCCGCAACCCCGGTCCTTCGTAAATGTCCGTAATAAAAACCGACGCCTGATCAGAAGTCGGCTCAAGACGCGACGCAATCACCGGCGGCTGTTCCCGTTTCAAAACCGGAGTCGGCTCAAATAAACCGTAACCCGGCTCTTCCCGAATTTTGAGCATGTTATCCCACGTGTCCACAAGATAAATCGCCCAAGGAGCGTCCTGCGTCATCTTACAAGAAACAACGTAATAATTTTCGTCTAACGAAACGGGGAAAAGAAATTTAGGCCACGAATGATCCACCAACTGATCGGCAATAATCGGCTCGACCGGTTTGCCGTATCCGGGAATATGCTGCAATGCGCCGTCCGCTTCACGCCGCCCTTTGGCGGGATCAAAAACGACAAGCTCGCCTGCCCGCGCGGTTCCGTGATGTCCCGAAACAATACCGACAAATTTTGTTTCGTGACCTTCAACCGCTTTCGCGTAAAACAAACTATTGGGCCAAAACGAACCGCTTCCGTAATACTCCATTTGATTGGTACCGTCGGGATTCATGTTGAACAAAATCCGCGTGAAATAGTGCGCCAAATCGACATATTCCCAGCGAAGATACATGATGCGTCCGTTATGTAGCATTGTCGGACACCAGTCTTGATCTTGTTCAAATGTTAATTGACGAATCGTTTTACCGTCCGGTTCAAGCCGATAAACGTTTCCGACCAAATCCGAGCCGCCGACGCACGGAACCCCCATCATCGAAGCGGTTGAAATGAACGTAACGCCGCCATCGGGCGTATAAATTCCTTCGGTATTATCCACGTCTTGCGCAATAGACGGCGTTACCTGACGCAATTGACCATCGGAAAGATTGACTTCGTGAATTTGCCATGTTTTGTCGTTTGACAACGCTGTTACAAGTGCGCGTTCCGCATCCCAATTCAAACAAATATCGCCGACAAAAGAGCCGTTCGGGTTTTCAACAATCACGTTAAACGGACTGTTCGGATCAATTGGATTCACTGTTCCGAGCGCGTTTCCGTAACCGCCTTTTCCTCGCTGACAGTTGGAAACCCAGTTCGCCATCAAACCGGGATTTTGAGCGCGCCGCACCAAAAGTTTTTCAAACTGAATCAATGGATTTTTCAACAGCAATTCGCGGCGGTAAACGTCGTATTCTTTGACAACTTCCAATGCCTGATTTATGCTTTCTTCGTTAAAGACGTCAACTTTGTGAATCGCGTCATTGACCTTTTCGGAAAACCGCGTCCACTTTGTTGTTTCCGCTTTAATATCAATCTCGTTAGGATATTTCTTTTCCATATCGGCGAGAAATCGCGGGATCGCGTCGCGGTGTTCCAACGCGAAAGCCACGTCGTAACCAAGCGTTTTCACTTTCGTGTCGAACGCGGCTTTCGCGCGTCCATATAACCAATCTTTCTTTTCTTGCTCCGACGCGAAAAGTTCAGGATCGTTCAGATCGCCGACCACTTGCAATTCAATGTAAGCCGACCAGTTATCCGCTTTATTGCCGCCTTTCGCGGGCGTTCCCGCGCTCACGTTATAAGTTTGCCAGATTTTCAATTCAATCCAATCGAATTTCTTTCCGTCCAGAATCGGCTTGCCCGAATTGTCGGCGAAAAACGTTTCAAACGCGCCGCTATTCGCGCCGAGAATCACGTCGCCGGAGGTCAGCGTCGCATCTTTCGGAAACTGCGGCGTTTGTCCGGGTTTTTCGGCGTTATTTGCCAATCGGATTTCAAAATCCTGGTTGCTCCGCTGATCAATATTCGCGGTAAAGACCGAAATTTCCTGAATCGTTCGCGGCTTGCCGAGATAATAGACAATCGTTGACGGCGAACCGGAAACAGACACGCGACCGTCTCCGCCAAGTTCGCCGGCTTTTCCATCGGTTAGCTCCTGGGGATTGCCGATCTTGTCAGCTTTGATAAGTTTTGCGCCGGGGAAAGTCAGTAAATTAACGTCGTGATTGTTTTTGATTTTTTGAGCAAATTGATTAAATCCTTGTCCTGAACCGTAATTTTTCGTATTTCGCTCCGTTTGAGCGAAACAATGTACATTGATCAACAACAAAATCGCCGCCGTCAATAACATGAAAGAAATTTTCCGTGACATGTCAGTTGTCTCCTAAAAAACTTTTGAAGGGAGGGAAATTATTTTCCAACAAATTTCAAGTATTCTATTGTAACAAAAGTTTTGGCGGATTTCAACTGATTTAAAACGAAATGTAGAAAAAATGGTAAAAACTTGATTGCGAGTAAGATATTGAAAAGGTTTCCTGCTTATTTCACATTTTTTTGGGGGAGAAATAAATTTTTCCCGTCAATGAGGCAAACGGAACAAAAATAGGGACACAAAATTACTAACATACACGGTAACTATTCAGTCGCTCAACCCAAATAAATCAGTGCTGGGTAATAATCTTAATGACGATGTTTCCATTGACTGGCTATCCGAAAGATTTTATCATTGCCGCCCTTATTTATCACGTTTCCCTTAGTAGCCCGAATGACGCCCAATGATGCGCCCTTTGATATTGGATTTGAGTTCTAGTAAATACGGTCTAAAGATTATTCTCTAAATAGCTTATCTTTCTGTCAAGGTTTTCTTACAAAAATTTGAAAAATTCCTAGAATCCACTAGAATTTTTTTTGTCGTACAATTAAAATTGAAAGAATAAATCAAGAGGATTATAGTGTGAATATGCGTAAAGTGTTTGCTTTTAAAAGCGTTTGGCTTATACGGATGTAACAAACTTAATCTATCTGCCAAAGAATGCGGAGGTTGTGTCGTGTCGAAAATTGAAAATTCCAGATTTGATGATAGTAGCAGTTCGGAAAACGAGCAAGAACAATCGCTGTCTCTCGAAAATAATTTGGAGTTACCTCCTTTTGAAATAATAGATTCGGATTTTGTTATTGATGTGAGCGAGGAAAATGCTATTGATTTGGAAAGTGAAAAATCCGCCGACACTCTGGCTAACGCTCGTGAGTTTGCTTTTCTTGAAGATTTATTGTCTGACAATAACAATACAAATGAAAAAATCCAAGATCCCGTTGATGAAATCTCCGTGCCGATTGTGAACGATTCAGATATATCAGATATAAACGAATTGAATGTGATGGAATCTGATCAATCGGAAGAATTTACGGCAGAAAGAATAACGTCGGAATTTTCGGAATGGAACGAAGAAATACCGGAAACCGTTACAGAGGAAACGAATGAAGAACCAACAAACTTCTTTGAATTACCTGAGGAAGATTGGCCAGATGAAAACATAGAGGAAGATTTGACTGTTGAAATTTCTGATTCATCGGAAACATTGGAAGAAATCTCTTTGGTTATTGACCCGTTGGAATATTCTCCATCAGAAGATCCGTTGGTCGTTGTTGCGTTAGATACAACAGAAGTAGGCGCGGAAAAAGAAACAGTTGACATTGCGGAATTTTTCAATAACGAATTGGAACAAACGTTGGAATTTTCCGAATTAAGTAACAATCTGTTTGATGAAAATATTGAGCTTGACAATATTGAATCGGTTGACGAACAAGTTCCGTTAATTATCGAATCTTTTGACGACCATTCTCTAATCGAAGAGCCGGTTGCCGTTGCTACGTTAGATACAACGGAAGCGAACACGGAAAACGAACCGCTTGACGTTGCGGAATGTTTGGATAACGAACCGGAACAAATGTCGGAATTTTTCGAATTAGGCGATGGCGAGTATGGTGAAAATATTGAATTGTTTGGCGAATCGGATTTATTGGAACAAATGGACTCTTTACTGAACAACGAAGAATCCGTTTCAGTGGAACAGTCGGAAGAACAAAGTGCGGAGATCCTGGCAGAACCGATTGTCGAAGAACAATTGGCTGTCGATGATTCATTAGATGAAATCGAAGTGTTTTCATCTCATGATATTGCAGAAACGCAATCGACGGCGACAGCTTATGCGAACGCTGATCAAGAAGAAGATTTGAATGATTTGTTTGGCGATTTAGAGGCGTCGGAACCGCAATTCGGCGTGTCATTGGAAAATCCAACCGACGAATTACTATTAGACGAATCGACAACTCTGGAGTCGTCGATTGAAACGTCCGATGAAACAGTTGATCTTTTAGTAGAATTTCCAGAAACAACTGTGACCGAAACGGCAACATCAGAATTAGAAGCCGTTACGGAAACGGTTGCGGCGGAAGATAATTCTAAAACGAAAAAGAAATCGAAAAAAGAAAAAACGCCCAAATCACCGAAAGTCAAAAAAGAAAAAGTAAAAAAAGAGAAACCGTCAAAACCGCAACGTTTGCCAGGCGAGAAGAAATCTTGGACAATTGGACTTGCCGCATTTGGATTGGGAATTGTGATGATGGTGTCAGCGTTTGCGGCTGTCAATGCGCGGGTGATTTTTTCCGACGGGCTGAGCGGAATGTGGTATGTCTGGCTGGGCGCTTTTGACATACTTGCTGTTGCGTCAATTGCAATTGCGTTTTGGGTAAGAAAACACGTAAAACGTAACGAAGCCAAACGCACAGAAGCCGATGTAGCGATTGGAATTGCCGCAATTTCTGCATTGATCGGTTGTATGTTTCTTCTCATTCATTTGATTTATCTCGGAAATGTCTGATTTCAGTTTTGGAAAGACAACTTTGCAACTTTTGATTTGAGGGCTGGCAATGTTTTCGGTTTCTAATTTTGAGAATTTTGCTGTAACTATTCAGTCGCTCAAAGCCAATAAATTTGCACTTGGGTGACTGTATAGTTACAACAAAACAACCTCAGTAGCAAAAAGGTTTCCCGAAAACCAAACCTCATTATTTCTTTTTTGATGAGGTTGAGATTATCGTTGTAGAGGATTCATTGGCTACTGAGGTTGTTTTGTTTGGAAAATTAGGTAGAAATGAGGTTTGTAACGCATTGCCTGTTTCGTATTAAAAAAGTTTACAATCGACTGAATAGTTACGTTTTGCTTGATGCTTCTCCCACTTGAAATTTCGGTTTTTAGACAATGATCATCGTTTAGCATGTATGTCCCCAAAATCCCTTTTGTCTCTAATGTCCTTTTTGGCATACAAACAGAATTTTCAAGCGGGATGAAACTATTTCTTTTGCCGAAGCAATGACGCAGCGGCATGGTCAAGAATCATTGTCGTATCAGGATGATTTTGCAATGCGCTGGCGGTATTTTGATCCGTCATTTGTTCTTCAATCGCTCCGCGAATTGCCTCTGCCTTGTTTTTACCGGTTGCAAGCAGCACAATTTTCCGAGCTTCGAGAATTGTTCCAACGCCCATCGTTATCGCCTGACGCGGTACGTCGTGAATGGATTCAAAAAAGCGGGCATTGTCGCGAATCGTTTGTTCTGTCAACGCGACAACATGCGTCCGAGAATCAAGCGGTGTTCCCGGCTCGTTGAATGCAATATGTCCATCGGAACCAATTCCTAAAATTTGCACGTCGATGCCTCCCGTTTTTGCAATTTCCGATTCATAGTAATCGCAAAATGTATCATAAGAATCAAATTGCTCGTTAGGAATATTGCCAAACGGAACATGTGTGTTTTCCGGAGGAATATCAATTTGCGAGAACAAATTTTCCTGCATAAAACGCCGGTAACTTTGCGGATGATCCGGCGTAAGACCGATATATTCGTCGAGATTGAATGTTGTCATACGGGCAAAACTCAATTGTTCTTTCTTGTGTCGGCGAATCAGTTCTCGATACATACCAAGCGGCGTAGAACCAGTTGCCAATCCCAAAACAGCATTCGGTTTTCGAGCCAAGACCTTTGCGAAAATCTCTGCGGCGGCACGGCTCACTTGTTCATAATCGTCAAAAACAATGATGTTCATAGTTTAATAATAAATATTAGATTTCGGTTTTTATTAAAAAAGGGACATTAGTGACAAGAGAGACATGTAGGACAGGAAAAGAGTTTTTTGGGAAAGCAACTCCCAAAATCAAAAAAGTAACTTTTGTTCCCAGTGTCCCAATTGTTCCTTAATGCCTAATTCGCGTATTCATGGCTAAAAATAATTTGTTTCATCGTATCTGTTTGCTATTTGGCGTTTACAATAGATGTTGAACCGGTTCTGGTTTTCGATGAATACATCCGTGCGGACAAGTTTGCAAGCAAAGCGTGCAACCGGCGCAGGTATAAGCGTTGATAGAAATCGCCTCGCCGTCTTTTTCAATTGCCGGACAACCGAGTTTTAGGCACAATTTGCATTTTTTGCATTTCGATTGATTGATTTCAAGCGGGTCGCCCGGATTCTTTCGTAAATAAAGCGGACAAGGAGCTTTCGACACGATCAGCCATGGTTCCGGTGAAGCCACCGCTTCTTTCAGTGCCGCGTAAACTTGCTTCATATTTCGCGGGTCAAGCGTTGCGATATTTTTAATCCCTACCGCGCGTCCAACCTCTTCAATACTCACAATGCCGGTTGGTTCATCCATCAGCGTTTTTCCGGTGCCGGGATTTTCTTGATGTCCGGTCATTGCCGTGATGCGGTTGTCGAGAACGATAATCGTGGACGTTCCTTTATTATACGCAATGTCAATCAATCCGGTAATTCCCGAATGAAAAAACGTCGAGTCGCCGACAATTCCGACAACCGGCTTCGGTTCTCCGGCACGTTCCATGCCGTGCGCAACAGAGATACCGCCGCCCATACAAAGAATTGTATCCATGCGCGACAACGGCGGAAGAACGCCTAAACTATAACAACCGATGTCGCCGGTAACAACAACGTCGTGCCGTCCCAACCCGAAGAAAATGCCGCGATGCGGACAGCCGGGACATAATACCGGCGGTCTGCCGGGAGGCGTCGGAAGTTGACTGAGGTCGATTGCTGCGGATTTTAAAGTTGGTTGCGCATCGGAGCCGTACGCTGTGCCGTAAATATTCGGATCAAGTTTCGCTTTGACTTCTGCCAACACATCGGCGGACAGTTCGCCAATATTCGGCACAACTTCTTTCCCAACGCACTTGACGCCGAGCGATTTGATATGTTCTTCGAGAAAATCTTCCAGTTCCTCGACAATCAATAAATGCTTGACGCCGCTTGCAAATTCACGAATCAAATCGTCGGGAAACGGAAACGCCCAGCCGAGTTTCAACACGGACGCTTCGGGAAAAACCTCACGAACATATTGATACGCAATTCCCGATGCGACGATACCAACATTTTTATCTCGCCATTCGATTCGATTTGCGGGCGATTTTGCCGCCGCTTTTTGCAAAGCCGTCAAACGCTCCTCGACTTTCTGACGCATCGACTTTGCCCACGCGGGAATCGGAACAAAACGCGGCGGGTCTTTGATAAATCCGATTTTTCGTTCCGGTAAAACCCGTTCTCCTTCCAATACCAACGACCGCGAATGGCTAACGCGCGTCGTACTTCGCATAATGACGGCTGTACGATATTTTTCCGACACTTCAAACGCAAGCCGCATAAAATCTTTGGCTTCTTGCGAGTCGGATGGTTCAAAAACGGGAATTTTGGCAAACTGCGCAAATCGCCGCGTGTCTTGTTCGTTCTGAGAGGAGTGCATTCCGGGATCATCCGCCACAATCGCGATAAATCCGCCTACTGTTCCGGTGTAAGATAATGTCATTAATGGGTCGGCGGCAACATTCAATCCGACATGTTTCATTGTCGTAATTGCTCTCGCACCGGCGTAAGCCGCTCCAACCGCCGCCTCAAACGCAACTTTTTCATTCGGCGACCATTCGGCATAAATATCGTTTTTGTAATGCTTTGCGACATTTTCAAGAATCTCGGTGGACGGCGTCCCCGGATACCCCGCCGCAAATGTCGCGCCCGCTTCCCACGCTCCTCGCGCGTATGCCTCATTGCCGGAGAGAATTTTTTTTGTCATATTTATCGTTGCTACCGAATTGGTCATTGAAGTAAGATTGTTTGATTTTTGATTAAACTATCTATTTTACCAAAGATAAAAGGAAGAACAAGTCCACAAAGCCGCTCGCGCAAATTCTTTTCGTTGCGGTAACGATTCGATTGCCCCAGCCAAATAAATCCGCACAGGGCGGCAATGATAAAGCATTTCGGGTACCGATAATGATGCAGTTGCCCAGTGTGGATTTATTTGGCTGGGGCAATCGACGTCATAGTGTTCTATTGCGTTTTCAAATAATGGTCACCCAAAAACGAAATAATCAGATTTTTTCTAAAAATTCTTATTGTGTTATTGATTTCTCAATAAGAGTTATTTATACTGGATTGTAAGTTGTTCAGTTTGAGGGAGAAATTTTAACAATCCCAGACTGAAAATTTTAATAAAATCCATATTGAGAAACAAAAAGGAGTAAAACATGAAATTTTTTCATGCCCCAAAACAACAGAAACCGCAAAAACATTCTTCACAGCGCAAGTTGCGAATCGAACCGTTGGAAGAACGAATCGTTCTTTCTGCCTCGCCTCTCCAATCAACGGATTCTATTGATCAGCCAATAGAAATGGTGATTCATGATGTTACTACGATTACTGAATCTTGGTTACAACAATCTAAATCTGTGGGAATACCTACGTGCTTCTCCATCAAAGGAATTGCAAACATCGAACCTGTACCTGTAGAATGCATTCTTCCTGATGAAGTAATGATAGGTGCACAAATTAGGTATGCAATGACTACAGTAGATTCTCCTAGTAATCATGTTGTCTCCTCGAATGAATATACGGGCGTTGTGGCAATCACTGCCGGCAATAAATTGGGAACAGGAACATTATTAACAACGGGGACACATATTCTTACCGCCGCGCATCTTGTTCAAGACGCCAACGGTAATACAATTGCCGCAAATAATGTGAACGTTTCTTTTGACCTTCCCGGCGGAAGGACAGATATTGCAAAATTAGAGCAATACGATCCAAGACATGTTTATCAAACAGCAAATGGTGTGTTGGACGAGGTGTTTGCAAGCGATACAACTTTGGG
>JAIRYX010000317.1 GCA_031267635.1 Planctomycetaceae bacterium | reverse complement strand
GTTATTTCTTGATTCGTCAACACGCGTCCACTCGTTGGATACCGACAACGGAGTTAGTCAATCAGGGGGAAATTGAAACAGGAACTGTTTGTGAACAAAAAGGATATTTGGAAAGTCCTGAAACCGGAGAACAACTTCCGATTCGCCATGCAACTCAAAACTCCCACTCGCGACGGCGATACGATTATGGGATTATTTTCCAACCTTCCTGAAACCGTTTCGGCAACAGAAATTGCGAACGGGTATCGCAAACGATGGTGGATCGAAACTGCTTTTCAGGAGTTAAAGAAAGTTTTGGCGGGTGAAATTCAGACATTGGCGTATCCTCCGGCAGCGTTATTCGCGTTGTGCACGGCGTTTGTCGCGTACAATATGATGCAATGTATGATGCTGTCCATCGAAGTTGCCCAGCCGGAGCAACCGCTAAAATTATCGACATATTATATCGGTCATGAAGTCGCGTCGTGCTATCGCGGCTTAGATTTACTGACGGAAAATCACGAATGGGACTGGGCGGCAAAAATGAAACCGGAAGAAATCGGATACTATCTCGTCGAACTCGCAAAATCGGTCAAATATAAAAATTTCACCAAGCGACCGCCTTCAAAAAAAATACCAATAAGAAAAAACGTAAAAAGAAAGAACCACGTCTCAACAAAAAAATTGCTAAACCAAGGAAAAGAAAGCAGTTAGGATTAACTTGAAACTGCTGACATAAGGGCGCGTTTTAAGGGCTTTGTTGGCTACTAAGGGAAACTTGACAGACCTCATGCGTAACATGAGTTATTATATTTCTCATATCTTTAAAATTTGATTTTCATTAAAATAAAAGGGACGTTAGGAACAAAAAAGACTTAGGTGACAAGGTGAGCGATAAACATTATCTTATTACTCGTGATCGCCTACGATTTTTCATGAACGCGACACGGTCAGACACCACATATGTTAGCAGTGCAGTATCGGCAAATGCTTTTGGCAAGTGTTTTTGTTCGCGAGCATAGCCATCTATTCCACTCTCATCCGCACAGTCTTTCCGCGCACGCAGGCGAGCGAGTCAATTGTGTCGATAGCGGCGATTGTGTCGCCTTCGCGAGAAATGTGCGTCATAAAAATCAATGTGGCAGGCGAGTCGTCGGACTCGTTATCTTGTTGTTGCAAGACCGATGCGATGGAAATTTTATGCCGTCCTAAAATTCCGGCAATTTCCGCTAAAACGCCGGGGCGGTCTTCCACTAAAAAACGAAGATAGTTTTTGCCGCAAATTTCCGCCGGATTTTTTATTTTCGTAACTGGACGCTCTTTTCCCCACAAATTGAGTATGTCAAATGTGATCTTTGCGCGTCCGAGAATCGTGTCAATCATATCGCCGACCACTGCCGATGCGGTCGGCAATTCTCCCGCACCGCGTCCTTGCAACACAATGTCTCCCGCTACGTCTCCAACAATCCGAACAATGTTAAACGAATCACGGACGTTAGCCACCGGCGTATCAATTTTTACTAACGTCGGCGAAACGTAAAGTTCTATACCGTCAGGAGTTGCTTCAGCAACGGCAAGAAGTTTAATGCGGTATCCCAAACGTTTGGCATAAACAATATCAATGGCTTCCACTGTGTCGATGCCGGTTCGAGGGATGTCTTGCCAGTTCAGCTTCACTCCGAATCCCAAATGCGCCAAAATTGCTAGTTTTTGTACGGTATCCGTACCGTTCACATCCATCGCCGGATTCGCTTCGGCGTAACCGAGCCGTTGTGCTTCCGCCACCGCCGTTGCGTAGTTCGTACCGTGTTCTTCCATTTGTGTCAGAATAAAGTTGCATGTTCCGTTGACGATGGCTTGTAATTGACGTAACTCGTTTGCCTGTAACGCTGTAGAAATTGCATTGATGACCGGAATTGCACCGCCGACAGCCGCTTCAAACGACACGGAGCGGTTGTAACTCCTTGCCGCATCGAAAATTTCACTGCCGTGCGTTGCCAACAACGCTTTGTTTGCCGTCACAACGTTTTTTCCGGACTTGAGTAACGATAAAATAATAGAACGTGCTGGTTCGATTCCGCCGACTAACTCAACTACCGTAGAAATTTCCGAATCGTTGGAAATGGCATTCAAATCGTCCGTCAGCACATCCGGCGGAAGTTTTACGCCTCTGTCGCGTTGGGTATCTTTGTCGCAGATTCTGGTCAATTCGACATTCCTGCCGACAGCACGGGCGATTCTCTCCCGTTGACCGAACAAAATTTTTGCAACGCCAGTCCCGATTGTTCCGAATCCGATTAACGCAACTTTCACAGTGTCCATATGTTCACTTTCTTATATATGTTCTGCTCTGTAAATCTCCCTCGAATACACGGGCTTTATTGTCATCCGTAATCCGATATTCGTCAAGGGGCGAAACCAATGAAAAGCCGCTCCTTCAATCTCATATGTTTGGGTTACTGCGCTGCTACTAAAAATCGTTTCATTTGTTTTTCACAAACAACGAACGATAAACCGTTTCGCTATGTCCTAATGTGCGACGTTCAAAATGAGTTCGATAGCCGAAATCGTAATCTGTGTTTTCAGAGACTTCCGATAGTCTGTCAAAACCGGAAACGGTGGCGATGCTTTTTAGTCCGGCAAGAAAGTATTCTTCTACATCTGTCCAAAAATGAAGCTTACCGCCGACAACAAGTCGTTGATGGACAAGTTCGATGACCGGCTCGCAAACAATGCGGCGTTTGCGATGGCGCCGTTTCCACCAAGGATCGGGGAAATAAATATGCACTGCCGTAAGAGATTCGTCGGGAAGATAATTTTTCAGCACAATATGAGCGTCGGCGCAAACCATGACGGCGTTGGATAACAGATTTTGAGCAATTAACGCGGCACAGTGCGCCGCGTATTTTTTCGAAATTTCAATGCCGAGAAAATGGTGATGTGGCGTTGCGGTAGCTGCTTGCGTGATAAAAAGTCCGCGTCCTGAACCGATTTCCAATTCCAACGGCGCGTCGTTGCCGAAAAGTACGGTTTGATTCCAGGTGTTCGGCAAATCGGACAACGATAACGCAGTCGCATTTTCCAAGAACGTATCAAAAGAAATCTTATGAGCGCGTTTTCTCATTTTTAAGTATTTCTAAAAACAACCACAGAGAGATGTTCGTCAACAAAAACATAACGATACCATATTATATACTCCTTGTCTTTGAAACTTCGGTTTTCGCTGGCGTTAACATGTTCCGGTGAAATTGGCTGGAACTACTCAGTTGCCCGATACGGATTTATTTGGCTTGAGCGACTGAATAGTTACAAAATTTTATTTTTCCCTAAGTATCTCTATGGTAAAAATCGCCTTTAGATAAACGCCTTATTTGCCGCTTTTGTCAAGAATTAACGGCACGCCTTTGACGATTCCTTCGCAAACTAAATCGTCTTTAACTAATCCGACAAATTGTGCTTTGACGAGAATCTTTTTTACCGGCGGTTTTAATTTCACTTGCATCACAAGCCGGTCACCCGGTCGCACCATTCCACGAAACCGCACTTCGTCCAAACCGGCAAATCCTAATGTCGCCGTGTTTTCCAAAATACGATGTTTTGTTGTGAAAAAACTCGCCAGCTGTGCCGCCACTTCGCACATAATCACGCCCGGCATAAGAGCAAACTCCGGCATGTGTCCGCGAATCCAGAATTCTTTTTCCGTCACATCTTTATAACCAACACACGCAATATCCACCATGTTTTCATAAACCACAGCGGTCAACTGCTCCATTTCGAAGCGTTGTTTGTTATAAGAACGAATTTCATCAATCCCCGCAAGTGGATGATACACATCATAAAGCGAAGGGTCAACAAGCAACTCTTTTCTGACCAACGTCGGACTCCGTGTAAGATAAATAATACAAAACTATGGTGTATTTCAAATAAAAAACATCATGGTATTCAAAATTAAGAACCACAAACTAGACCAAGAATAATAAGAATTTTTTTCTTTTGCTTTATGAATCCAGGTCTAATTCGTACAATAAAATTATTCTAAACGATTGTTGAGAACAATTTTCACCTATCAGGTTTTTACTTTATGCCGTTTTGCTTTCCGCATTTTGGAGCTTGCGGGACGTTTGCCATGGTTTGCTTTTTTCGGCTTATGTTGCGGCTTCGACATGATTTCTTTCTATAACTTTAAGTTACGATTGTTTGTTTATTTTCAAAAAAACTAAAATCAACGAGTCTTCAATTATACTCATTTTTTCAAAACCCAAAAGCCCCCGTGTTTCTCTATTGAAAAAAAATCGTAGCTTGTTATTGTTACGGATGTTGTTACAAATTAAATTTGAGGATTTTAATGGTCTATTTAACCTAAAATACACGAATAGTTGCGAATTTTAATATTGTAAAAATAGCAGTTTTGTCGTAAAGTGATTTATCTATAAAAATAGTTCGTAATCATTTCGTGGTAAAAATCAAAACATTCGATGATCACTTTAACAACCGATTTTGGTGCAGACAGTCCGTATATTGCGGCGATGAAAGCTGCTATTTTTGAGCGTTTGCCGCAAGCGATTGTGTTGGATTTGACGCATTCTATCGCGCCGCAAAACATACGGCAAGGAGCGTTGGTTTGGCATGATTTCACACAAACATTTCCGCCGGAAAGCGTTCACGTCTGCGTTATTGATCCTGAAGTCGGCGGAAATCGGCGGCTTGTCGCGGCACGATGCCGTAATCAATTTTTCGTTTGTCCAGACAACGGTGTGTTGACATTATTTCTGCAAGAATACACAGTTATCGAAGCGGTAGAACTAAACAAGCCGCAATTTTGGAGGTCAACGGTTTCGGCAACGTTTCACGGACGCGACGTCATGTCGCCAATCGCAGCCGCAATCGCCGACGGCGTACCGCTTGACAAACTTGGTACAAAAATTGCGGTTTCACGCGAACATACAAGCATTCTTTCAACAAATCAACCGCTTGTACAAATTCCGTTTTCCGCTCCGATTTTTTCTCATCGCTTCTGGCGGTTGGAAGTATTGTACATCGACCCCTTCGGCAATTTGTTGCTTAATGTTGCGGCGGACAAACTGATCGACACGGTAAAATCTCAATTATCCCGCTCGTCAAAATTGCGTTTGACAACGACAGCCGGCGTATTTTTTGACGCGAAATATGTCGCAACTTATTGTCATCAACTGCCGGGAAACGTTGTTTTACTCGAAGGTTCCGGCGGACGATGGGAAATCGCAATAGTGAACGGCAATGCCGCCCAAACGCTTGGCATTGCTGAAGGAGATGCGGTTACTGTTGAATGTTTTGATTAACGATTCTGTCCAAGTTTTTTAAGACAGCGTTCAACTTTACTCGATGTGCTTGAACCATTTTTCATAAGCTTCCTCCCAGCAAATATTTATTGGCGATAGTTATGCCGCTAACGAGGGAGCCGATGACGCCGACCATACCTTGATCGGTGCCGCAGACATAAAGGTTATCCAAGTGCGTCCGACCGTCGTATTTTTTTTCGGGTGCGCCATACACAGCGCCGTTTTCGTGTCCAGTGAAACGGCGAATCGTAAGCGGCGTGAACATATCGGTATCAATGACTTGATTGCGGAAATCCGGCACAAACCGTACCGCCGAAGCGATCATACGGTCATACCAACGTATTTTTTCAAGTCGATATTGTTTTTCATCAAGCGACGCCCAACGGTCGTAATTTGCCAACGCGGTCGTGCGAATCATTCCTTCGCCAAGCGGTTCCGCATAATCAAAATTGTTCGGCGAACAAACGACGCCGCTTCGCACATCAACCAAACTTTCCGGCTTTTCGTAAGCAAATGACGGCGAATCGTTATAAAATACGATAGTACGGTCATGTCCCAATTTTTTCGGGTCGTGACGCAATACGCTGATGGTTTCGACAAACGAAAGCCGACCGGCGGGAAGTAGTTCTTGGGATGTGCCGGATTCATGACAAAGCCGCATCGTCTCGCGCCAGCCCGCCGACGAAAGAAATTGTTTAGCGTGAATTTCGCCGCCGTCTTCGAGCAACAGTTTTTCTACTTTACCGTTTCGCGAAATGATTTCAGTAACGCCGGCGCGAAGCCGAAGTTCGCCGCCGAGTCCTTTGAATTTTTGCAACAGCTTTTGCAAAATTAATCGCACGCCCTGATAGGGACGCGCAAATCCTTCGAGAAAAATCGAACGGAACATAATGCAAAATTGCGCAAATTCCATATCGTTTTCTCGTGCGCCGCCGTAATACAAGAGCGGACAAAACAACATTTCGGTCAGTAACGGATCGGAGATATATCTTGCAAGCAATTCACGTGCCGAACCGCCGCCTGTTCCCATACCGATTTGATTGTAATCAATCAGTTCGCCGCTCATTTTTCGGAAACCGTCAATTTGCGAAGGGAAATTGCGGGCGATTTCCGATTCGAACAGCGCAACATCATTCGTGAAACAAAGTGAAACATCGGGAAACGCAATCGTCGAACCGATTTGCGGAACCAGCGCGAGTTCTTCCCATTTGAGCCGCAAATGACGCAACAATCGAGAAAGCGGACCGGTTTTCGTTCCTTTTTGCGCATAGTTGGTGATGGCGTGCAGTCCTACATCATAATTCCTGCCGCTTTGCCGATAGTAGGAATTAAGACCGCCGACCATCTTATGCCGTTCCAGAATACAAACCCGTTTGTCGTAATGCGCCAAACGTATTCCGGCGGCAAGACCGGACATCCCCGCGCCGATTATCACCGTATCATACATGAGAAGCGGAAAGTTAAAAATAAAAATTAAGTGAAAAACTAAAAGTTACGCAAACGATCATTTTAATCATAGAGTTAAAACCCCGCTTGCGAAACTTCCTTCTGTTACTTTTCAACTTTTAACTCAAGTGCGGTTTCAAGTATTCCACCGTGTGTGCCATTGTGTCGAGCTTGCCGTAATCTTCTTCCGGGATATTAACGCGGTAGCGTTTCCGCAGCTCCAGAATGATATCCATGACGTCCATGCTATCAAGTTGCAACTGGTCGCGGAACGGCGTGTTGTCGTCAAGTTCGCTCAAATTTTCATCCGGTGAGATGTCTGAAAGAATATCAATCACCGCTTGGCGTATTTCTTCGTTTGTCATAAATTTTGTGTTAAAATTAAGGTTAAAAGGTAATTAAATTAAACGTCATTGTTTTTTCTTTTCAGGAATATACAAAATTTTTGCAAGTTCCGAAAGCGTTTGTTTATCCAGTTCGTTTTTTTCTGCCAATTCATAAGGCGTTAAACCTTCTTCTTCCGTTAATGTGGAATCGGCTCCATGTTCGAGCAATAAACGGCAAACGTCAACGAGTCCTTCTTCGGCTGCCTGATGAAGCGGCGTTCTTTGTTCGCTTTCTCTTACGTCCGTTTTTGCTCCATGTTCAAGCAGTAACCGACAAATGTCGAGATTTCCGCTTTCCGCCGCAATATGTAACGCCGTTTCGGAAAATTCATTACCAATCTGCACGTCGGCGTTTTGATGGATTAAATAACGGCACATTTCAAGACGTTCCCAATTTAACGCAACGTGCAACGGCGTATTATTGTTATTTTCCGGGTCTCGTTCGTTGACGTTGTTGCGTCCTTCTTGCAATATTTGTTGGATTTTTTCAACATTCCCTTTTCTCGCAAAATAATGCAACGGATACTTGCGGCAATGTTGAAGCGGTTTCCATAGACCAATATATATTCCCACTGCTCCTGCAATTCCTAACAACAGAATTATTACTAAATTTATCATAGCTGCTGTTTCTGATTTGTTCCTCTTTCGATTTTTCTATCTTCTCATTCGTAATCCACACATAAATCCTCTGGTTTCTAACGGCACAAAACGTTCCCGTGCGAGTTCTGCGGCATAGGAAATCGCGGCATGAATATCATCAAGCGTCAACGACGGATATTCCCGCAAAAGCATTGTTGCGTCATTGCCTTCTGCAAGATTATCTAAAATCACCGAAACCATAATGCGGGTTCCTTGAATACACGGAACTCCATGACAAATATTCGGATCGGATATAATACGATTTTTCCAGTCCATTAATTCTTCATCCCTTATTGATGACGATATTCAACTACCACCCTTTCAGGGCTGGTATGTTAAAAAATTTCTGCTTATTTCGTTTTTGGGGGAGATTTAATTGTTCGCGGAATTTTTTATTTTCCCATGTTGGAGCAATGAATCCATCAACCTCATTTCTACCTAATTTTCCGAACAAAACAACCTCAGTAGCAAAAAGTTTTTCACTAATCTACCTCATTACCTCATTTTTTAATGTGGCAATGAGGTTTGGTGTTGAGGAGTATTCATTGGCTACTGAGGTTGTTTCGTTAGGAAAATTAGGTAAAAATGAGGTTGATTGTACGAGCGAATAGCTTTCATTGTCACTTCCTATTGATAATGTTTCAATCCAGTGAAGAAATACTTCTTTTAAAAAACAATTTAATTCTCGCAGCATCAAACAAACCTCCTCCAAAAGTGCAATAATCAGAAAAATTCTCTCGCTAAACTTAAACCGACAGTTATGTTCAATCATACTCCTCGCACTTGAATTTTCCTGATTATTTCGCATTTTGAAAAAAATGGATGGCGCTCTATAAACCTCATTTCACCTAATTTTCCCTTGATCCAAACACGAAACAATCATTGAACATATTTTTTAACCACAACCACCGAGTTAATCCCGACCATACCGAAAGAATTATTGAGGATAATTTCCGCGCGGTCAATTTTTTTCGGGACATTGACGACCAAATTGTCGATTTCGCATTCCGGGTCGAGGTCATCGACGTTAATTGTCGGGTGGCAAATGTTATCGTCAAACGACGGCAAATTTCCGGCAAGTTCCAAAACGCCCGCCGCTCCCATCGCGTGACCGATGTAGCTTTTAGTATTGTTGACGTAAGTTGTTTTACAATCGCGAAACACGTTCTTTAACGCTTTGATTTCCTGAATGTCGCCTTGAACAGTCGCGGTTGCGTGCGTGCTGACAATATCGACGTCGCTTGGCGTAATTCCTGATTTGGCAAGCGCTTTCGTCATACATTCCGCTTGCCGTTCCGCGTTGGGTAAAATAAAATCGGTCGCGTCGCTGTTCATGGCGTAACCGATAATTTCGCCGTAAATCGTTGCGCCGCGTTGTTTTGCGTCGGAAAGGCGTTCTAACGTGTAAACAGCGCCGCCTTCGCTGACAACGATTCCGTTTCGATTTTTGTCGAAAGGACGCGACGCTTTCGCCGGAACGTCATGCGACGCCAAGGCGGTTTCAGCGGCAAACGCGGCAAAAATTCCAAAGGTATGAATACTTTCCGAAACGCCGCCCGACAATGCAAGATCACATTCTCCAAGCCGAAGCATCTGAACGCCTTGTATCAATCCGGCATTTCCGGCAGCGCACGCCGCACCGATTGTATAATGCGGTCCCGTGATACCGAGATTGAGCGTTACCTCGCCTGCCGGATTATTTGCCACAGTACGCGGATTGTGATGATGCGACCAATATTTGCAGTCGTAATTAAATTGACTAATCTGGTAAATTTCGTTTTCTGTTTCAACATTTCCATGCTCCGTAATCCCTAAAAACACGCCGACCTGCGATCTATCAATGGCTTGGACGTTGATGTTTGCATCCGCAATTGCCTCATGTGCACAATAAATCGCGACGCTTCCCGCACGTGTTCCGCGTCGAATATCTTTGCGATTTTGATATTTTAGTGCGTCAAAATGACAAACGCCGGCAAGAGTTTTCCCTAGATACCGAATTTCATACGATTCAATTCCGCTTTGCCCATTTAAAAGTGCGTTCCGATATTCCGTGAGGTTATTCCCATTCGGCGCCGCCAAACCGATTCCTGTTATCACAATTCGTTGACTGTCAGGGAGTTGCATCGTTTTACCTTATTTCTATTTCCCGAAAATTCTCACAATGAAATATTGTACGCCACCAGTATTTTAACGCAAATACTAATTTCCGCAATCACTCAAAATCGCTGAAAAAATGCAGTCAGGCACGTCGCAAGGAGAAAATTTTCAACTGTTATCCGAAAGATCTTACTATTGCAGTGCTTATTTATCAATTTTCCATTAGCAGCCAACAAAGCCCCCCAACGCGCCCTTATGCCCTGATTTTTTTACCGCAAAGGCGAAAAAGTCGCACAAAGGATTTATATAACGAACAACCTTTGTGCGCCTTCATCGCCTTTGCGGTAAAAAATAAGAGTTAAGGAAAGACAAAAAATACTTGTTTATTGGCATTGTAAAATATAACTATTCAGACGCCCAGTGCGGATTTATTGGGCTTGGGCGGCTGAATCGTTACGTTTCTTCTTCATCCCGCAAAGAATAGACGAAATAACGCCGTCATTTTTGTCGGGGGATATAGTAAAAAGATGAAAAGCTCATTATATTATGCGTATGTTTTGTTTTTACCAACGAGAAGATCTGGTTTTTCTTTTTTTATAAAATTATATGCGACTTGATAAAATTGACGCTTATGTTGTCCGATTGCCGTTCAAAAAGGAATTGCGGCTGGCGGATATGCCTCACAAATATATTGACTCGGTTTTCGTCCGGCTGACCAGCGGGGAACATTCCGGCTGGGGCGAGGTGATGCCGGGAAACGAGCCGGTATTGACGGCTGCGTGGTCAAATTCCGTTTTTTTGTGCCTGAAAGATTCGCTGATTCCTCGTGTCGGCAAAGCGAGGAGTATTGATTCCGGGCAAGCTTTAGAAGAAGCGGTGCAGCAAATTCGCGGTAATCGTCACGCGAAAGGGATTCTCGACATGGCGTGGTGGGATTTGCACGCCCGAATCCAACAAAAACCGCTTCACTCGGTTCTCGGCGGAACGCGGAAGCAAATCGCGTTGGGGCTGGTTTTTGACAGAATGGATTCCCAAGAAGAATTTTTTGCGGAACTGCATCGCGCGGAAAACGACGGTTTCCGACGAATAACGCTCAAAATCCGTCCCGGCTGGGACGTCAACATGCTTTCCGCAGTACGCGCGGAGTTTCCGCAAATGATGATTCAATGCGATGTGGAAGGCGCGTTGAGTCTCAGTAAGAACAGCGATACGATTTACCGATTCGATGATTTTTTCCCAGTGGTGCTTGAACAACCGCTTTCGTCGAAAGAATATGTCGGTCACGCAATGTTACAAGATGCTTTACGAACGCCGATTGGATTAGATGAATCGGTCACGTCTTATCACGAGGCGGAAATCGCTGTTGACTTGCGGAGCGCGTCGGTGATTTGTCTCAACGCGGGACGTAACGGCGGCTTGACGACGGCAAAAGCGATTCATGATTTGTGTTTAGCGGACGAAATCATTTGTTACAGCGGGATGACTCTTCTTTCGTCGGTTGGTTACAGGCATGTCGCGGTATTAGCGTCGCTGCCGAATTGCCAATTGCCGGTCGATTATATCCGCGCGGAGGAAGTGTTTGAAGCCGATCCCGGAAAGCCGTTGCCGACAAGGGTGGTTGATCTTTTCGAAAACGACTTGGGTTACGAAATCAGGGGCTACTCCGACGTTCGCGTTGCCGAGCTTTGGAGCGAACCGGGGATCGGTTTCGACCCGGACATGAGTATCATCGAAAAATACGCCGTCGAGCACGTGGAATGGAAAGCGTAAGTATCACGTAAAATCCACATCGACGCCGAGTGTTTCCATTTTCGCCGTTAAGTTGGCAATAAAATCCTTGGACGGAACGCCGGAGATTAACACTTTGCCGTTGATGGTTAATTCGATTTCAATCTGCCGTTCGTTGGTCGCGTACCAATCGTCCGATTCAATACGGTAACGTTCCGTCAAAAAATGAAACCGCTGATTTTCCGAACCGCGCCAACGTTGCCCGTTGTCCAAGTCCTGCCGATACTCGCCGTCAACCAATACGTCGATATATTGCAAGACTTTCCGTTTCTCCGAATCGTTGAGCAATTCTTCATAGCGATAACCGGTGTAGCACATGACGGACAGTTCGGAATTGTGTTTCACGAGCGACAAAAACTCCGCCAAATCATTCGCCGTCTGAAAAAGCGGATCGCCGCCGGAAAGCGTAATTCCCTCGATCGTTCCGTTTTCTATCCCGTCGTTTTTCAACACCCAGTCGGCAAGCTGCGACGGGGACAGCGTTTCGTAATCCGTCATGGTATTGGGGGTTGCGACGTTCATGGTATCGGCAATGCAGCCCGGACAACGCCGAGGGCAGCCGTGAAACCAGATCACGCTACGAATACCGGGACCGAGAACTTTGCAACACGTTTTTTTGCGGGCGACTTGCAACATTTTATTTAAGAGACTCCTCTCGCTTGAAAATTTAGTTTTCCGTAAAACCAAGGAACGTTAGGGACAAAGGGAAATTTGAAAACAACCGGAACAGGGGAAAGCGTCAAAACGTTACGCCACCATCGGCGGTTCGCCGGATTGTTCGGACAAAGCGACGATGCGGGCGAAATAGCGAATGCGTTCCTGTTCGGTCATCAGCGTAACGGAGAGTTGTTCCGGCGGGTTGTCCGCCTTGAGCGGCTCGGTGTTGCGATGGAGTTTGGCGAACCAATGCTCGATCGTGCCGTAGGAAATCAGCGGATAAACATGACAGGGACGAAACGTATCATGCGGTAAAAGACGGGAACGACGCGCGGAAACTTGTCTGAAATCAGGCGGAAAATCAAGTTCTATCGCTAATTGCGTCTGCCGAAACACAAGCTGCTCGGAAACGCCGTCGTGCAAAAGCAGCACGCGGCAATTTGCGTTTTGCAGAAACTTTTCATAAACCGTCTTTTGTTCGGATAAACTCATAAAACGATCAAGCAACCCGCAATCAAACGGCGCCGATTCCAATTTCTTCTCCGCTAAACGCAACAGCCGCAAATCGTGCGCAAAAACAACCGCTTTGCCATGCGGCGTTTCCAATTGTTCGAGCAGCAAATCGTACATCGCGTCAATTTTATAAACGCCGTTCGCTGTCAAAAGCATTTCCGTCGTCAGCGATTGGATTTTTTGCAGCGTCGGGAAGGGAACAAGCGGCGGCGGAGTTTTTGCCGTGTTGTTGACGGGATCGCGAGGCGGCGGCGAGGCGGCGGTTTTGATTGCCGCCGCTTGCTGCGTTGACGGCACTGCTTGCGGCGTTGACGGCGCCGTTTGCTGCGTTGACGGCACTGTTTGCGGCGTTGACGGCGCGGCTTGCGGCGTTGACGGCGCGGCGTTCGGCGCGCGGGATTCCGTCGCCGAATGTTTCCAAGGCGTGAGGAGTCGAAACCATTGGCTTTGCAGATCGGCGTGACGTTTTGCCTGCGATTCGTTGAGCGGCAAGTAGCGTTCATGCAAAATCAACGCGGAAAGCGACCGCCTATATTCCGCCGACTCCAACCGTCGGAAATGTTTCGGCAGCGTTTTCGCGACGCGACGCATGTTGACGTAGCGCACTTGATTGGCGTTCGGATCGAATTGCTGATGCTGCCGCAAAAACGATTCGAGCAAACCGGTACGCTGCCGGTCGATCATATCGACAAACGACATCAACGCACCGGGAATCTTGACCGGATCGGCTGCCGACAAAATGAAGAGAAACTCCGATTCAAGCCGCCGTACCATGCGGGCAATCTCCGCGCCGTGCCGCTTGAGCGTATGCGTTTCGTCGAGAATAACCAGATCGGGACGCATCCGCGAAACAATCGCGTCCGCGTCGTCCGGCATATCGTCGTAACGCGCGATATTGTAAAACGTAGTCGCGCCGTATTGTTCCGCTCGTTTGGCGGGATTGCCGAAAATGATTTGCGAGGTCGGCGGCGATTGGCGGAGCGTCGCGGGACGGCTGGGCGGCGACGATTGACTTTGCGGCGGCGACGATTGACTTTGCGACAGCGACGATTGACTGTGCGACAGCGACGATTGACTTTGCGGCGGCGATTGGCGGGGCGTTGCGGGATGACCGTGCGGCGAGGATTGGCTTTGCGTTGCGGGATGGTTTTGCGGAAGGGATTGTTGTAATTCGAGCCGCCATGTTTGCAGCGTCGCCGTATTGGTCAAAATCAGAACGCGAGCAATCCCCGACGTTTCGGCGAGAATTTCGGCGGCGGCGACGGCGGTACGGCGTTTGCCGAGACCGGACGAATCGAATAATAAAAAACGTCCCGACAAGGCGGCTTGAATCGCCGCGTCCCGCTGATACGCCGCAAGCGGTTGAGCGAGCAGCGTTTCGAATCTCGGCGAGTGCGCGCCGCGTTTGAACAACGCCGTTATCTTGTGAGAACGTTCCTCTTGCTGCAACGCCGTCGCGAGATGAGCGAACACGTCGTTGTCGATTTTCAATTCGTGCCGGCATTCCGCCGCGCGACGAATCAGCGTTTTCAGAAGCGAATAATCATTGAGCCGAAGCGTTCCGTCCGAATGAAAACAAGATTTCGCGGCTTTGGAAACGAGTCGCGGAATATTATAAGCCGCGTGAAAAACAATTTCTTTTCGCAAGCCGTGCCGTAAAAAGATTTCGGAAAACGGTTGCTCCCGCGAGAAAGACGATTCGGCGTTGTTTTGCGAGAGAGCGAAAAGAATATGCGGACAAACGCCGTACACCCCATAACGAAAAGCGTCGCAATCGCACCGGCATTCGCCCAAAGGATTCGCGTCATACGTTCCGCGAAGCAAGACGCGATGCCGCCGCGCGGATGGATTTTCCGCGCCTTGCGAATTGGGAGCAGCGTTCTGCGTAAGCGGAGCAGTATTTTGCGCAAGCGGAACAGTATTTTGCGCAAGCGGAATAACATCAAAAAGCCGCCCCGATTCCTCAGACCATTCCAACGAAGCCGTAGATAACCCCAACGAATCCGCAGATAACCCCAACGAATCCGCAGATAATTCCAACGCTTCCGCAGATAACCGCCCCGAATCCGCAGCCAATTCCAACGAATCCGCCGGGACGAGCTGATGCGTCGCGGAGGTGAGCGGCGGAAAGAGACCGGCGACAAAATCTTTCCACTCGCTCTCCGAAACCTGGGGCGGACGCTGCCGAATTTTCGGAACGCTTGTGTCGTCCGGTCGTAATGAGCTTTGCATGATAGAATTTGTTTTGACAAATGGTTATTCAAGGGAACGCCTACGGCGTAAAAGTCCGCGCCACCGCTCGCCGCCTTGTCTTTTTTCTCCCGGTCTTTACGGAGCGGCTCGCGGTCTTTACGGAGCGGCTCGCAACCTAAGCGGAAACTCTCGTAACCTAAGCGGAAACTCTCGCAACCTAAGCGGAAACTCTCGCAACCTAAGCGGAAACTCTCGCAACCTAAGCGGAAGCTCTCGTAACCTAAGCGGAAGCTCTCGTAACCTCAGCGGAAACTCTCGTAACCTAAGCGGAAACTCTCGCAACCTAAGCGGAAACTCTCGCAACCTAAGCGGAAGCTCTCGCAACCTAAGCGGAAACTCTCGCAACCTGAGCGGAAGCTCTCGCAACCTGAGCGGAAACGCTCGCAACCTGAGCGGAAGCTCTCGCAACCTGAGCGGAAACTCTCGCAACCTGAGCGGAAACTCTCGCAACCTGAGCGGAAACGCTCGCGGTCTTTACGGAGCGGCTCGGGGAATAATCTTTTTGTTTTCGGACGCTCGCTCCAAGGGACTTGAGGGACGTCAGGGACTTTGGGGATTCGCGTCGGGGCAAAATTTTTCTTGCCCCGACAAAACGCTTTCTTGCCCCTATCGTTGGGGAATATTCAAAGTTACTAAATTATAATTCAAAACCGCTGGATTGCAATTCAAAGCGGACGCACGGAAACAACGGGCGACCGCGAGGGTCGCCCCTACGTCGACTCGCCGTTGGAAAAAATCCGATGAAAAAAAGATGCCGCCCTTCCATTTTGACGCTAACATTGTACATTATAGAATCATTGCTGCCTGAGGGCGGCTTTCCACTCAACTAAATGTCCCACCACACAGGAAAATTGTATGAAAAAGCTCGGTTTTGCGGGAACGGCTCTGTTCCTCACGTTGATTTTCACCGCTTCGCACACGCCCACTTTTGCTCAAAATACGCAAACGCAACCGGAGACGACGCCAAACGCGGCGTCTCCCGACCCAACGCCGTCTAAAGTGTTTCAAGACTACGACGAGCTAGTCGCCGAACTCTCGAAATTGGGCGAAAAGAATAAAGCGTTTTTTGATTCTTTTACGCCGTATCGGGAGGTTCTTGGGAAATTACAGTCTTTCGTGACGGAGTACCAAACGGCGAAACCGGAACGAAAAGACCAAATTCAAGCCGAGTACGACAAACTCGTCGCGCAAGCCGAGCCGCGACGGAAAGAATTGGTGAAGTCGGCGGTCGAGGCGTTTACGGAAAAGCCGTTCGAGAATCCGATTGTGCTGGAATTTCTTTTCCAAATTCTGAATTACGAAAGCGCGCGGGACAATTATGAAGTGTCCTATACCATTGCCGCCGCGATCCTTCAGCACGAAAAAGAACTCAGCGATCAAGTGGGCGGTTTATATCTTGAAGCGGCAAAGGCGGCTTACGGCGCCATGGAATTTGACAAGGCGGAAGCATGGTATAAAAAAGCGATGGAATTAAAAGTCCAGCCGCCGCAGTCGGAGCTGGAAAGACATCCGCTGTTTGCCGTCATGTCCAATCCGTCGGAGCTTTCCGTTCTCAAAAAACTCTGGGCGGAAGAACTGGCTGTCCGTGAAAAAGAAACGGCGGCGGACAATTTGCCGCGCGTGCTGATTAAAACCAACAAGGGAAACATCACGCTCGAACTCTTTGAAAACGAAGCCCCGAACACGGTGGCGAACTTCATTTATCTCGTCAAACGAGGATTTTATAAAAATGTGCCGTTTCATCGCGTTCTGCCGCATTTTATGGCGCAAGGCGGCGATCCGACCGGAACGGGAACAAGCGGTCCCGGTTATAATATCGACGACGAATGCCGTCCGCAAGCGGGCAAGCCCGCGCCGCGTAAACATTTTCGCGGTTCTATCAGTATGGCGAACGCAGGTCCGAATACCAACGGGTCGCAGTTCTTCTTAATGTTCCTGCCGGTGACGCATTTGAACGGAAAGCATACGGTGTTCGGGCGCGTTGTCGAAGGAATCGAACTGCTGGCGGATATTCAACGAATCGATCCGCAAGACGAAGTCATTGCCGTCGCGCCGGATAGAATCATCGAAGCAACCGTGCTGCGCGACCGCGGTCACGCCTACGAACCGGTTAAAAACGACATCAGACGCTAAACAGGCAATCCGGTCACGGACAACGCCGTCAGCACGCCGCCGTTGAAAATACTTTGACGAAAAAGTCTTGCTGAATCGATTGAAAGAACAAATAAGCCGTCACTGTTCAGTCGGTTGTAAGCATTTTTAATACAGAACGGGTCATGTTGTTGTGTTACAAACCTCATTTCTACCTAATATTCCTCACGAAACAACCTCAGTAGCCAAGCGTTTTCTCCCAAACCAACCTTATTACCTCATTTCTTTCTTTTTTGATGACGTAACGAGGTGGTCGTTGTGGCGGATTCCTTGAGCGGCTGAGGTTGTTTTGTTACGAACATCAGGGAGAAATGAGATTGAAAAATACAAAATCCTCCTCCCGACACGCTCCCACTTATTTCCATTCCACTGAATCATTACAATAAACCTGCAAAACCTTTTATGAACTTACTTCTTTGTTATCCGGTAAACGAGCGGCATGTTGAGCGTGTGCGGCAAGCGTGGGAGGGAATCCGCTTGATTTTCGCCGACCAGAATAACCGCGAAGAATCCGAGCGGAAACTGTTTGACGCCGATTATTTTTGCGGACACGTCAAGCAAATGGTCGATTGGAAATCGATTGTCCGCCAAGGACGCTTGCAGTGGATTCAGTCGTCGGCGGCGGGCATGGATCACTGCCTTGTTCCGGCGGTCATCGAGTCGAATATTCTCGTGACCAGCGCGTCGGGACTGCTTGCCGACCAAGTGGCGGAGCATACCATGGCGTTAACGCTTGGCTGGCTGCGTAATTTGCCGGCGTTTCTCGACGCGCAAAAGAAAAAAGAATTTATCCGCCGTCCGACTCGAGATTTGACACGCGCGACAGTAGGAATTGTCGGCTTCGGCGGAAACGGACGACGCCTCGCTCAGACGCTCGCCCCTTTTCATACGCGGATTCTGGCAACCGATATGTTTCCTGAAGATAAGCCGCCGTATGTTGCGGAGCTTTGGGCGGCGGATCGCCTTGATGATCTCCTCGCGGAATCGGACGTCGTTTTGCTGAATCTTCCGCTCAACGATTCGACACGCAAACTATTTAACGCGGAAACCATTGCCAAAATGAAACGCGGTTCGCTGCTGGTCAATATGGCACGAGGTCCGATTGTCGATACCGATGCCCTGACGAACGCGCTGAACGCCGCGGCTGCGGGAAACGCCGACGCGACTATTGCCGGCGCGGTACTCGACGTCGCCGACCCGGAACCGTTGCCGGCAGACCATCCGTTGTGGAATTGCCCGAATGTCATCATCACGCCGCATGTCGGCGGGCAATTCCGCTGGCGGAACGACGACGTGACCGACTTGTTGTGTGAAAATATCCGACGGTTTCGAGCAGGAGAACCGTTGATCAATTTGCTGACCGATAAAAAACTCGGCTTTCCCATCCGCTCCAAAGAAACGCCGCTCTGGATCGACGTGAAAGACGCTTTACGTAGGTAACGGCTTCCTTCCGCCGGATTTCGATGTGGATTTCGACATGGATTTCCAAGACGGCAAAAGCGTATCGTCATGCGGTTTTATTCCTTTTAATCCTTTTCTTTTATGCGAAAAACATTTTTTTATTTGCCGCCGGAGCTGATGAATCCCGAAACGGCGAGATTTCATGTTTTACCGGTTCCTTATGAGGGAACGGTCTGTTTTATGCATGGCGCGGCAAGAGGTCCCGACGCTATTTTGGAAGTTTCCGACCAAATAGAGCGAATCGATGAAACGTTGCAAAACGAGTATGTCAACGCGGGAATTGCGACCTACGATCCGGTTCCGGCGGCGGATTCGCCGGTCGAAGAAATGCGGCGGATTTACGACGCCGTCCGCCCCTTGTTCCGTCCGGGAAGATTTCCGATTGTTCTGGGCGGCGAGCATAGTATTACGCCGCCGATTGTCCGCGCGGCGGCGGAGGTTTATCCCAATTTAAGCGTGTTGCAATTCGACGCGCATTCCGATTTGCGCGATGAATTTACCGGCGGAAAGTATTCGCATGCGTCGGCGATGCGGCGGGTTTTGGAGATAACTCCGTTTCTGACACAGGTGGGAATCCGAAGTTACAGTGCGGTGGAGCTTCGCGAATGCCCGTCGCAGATCAATAAACGGATCACCGTGCCAATGCTTGAAACGGAGGAAGGTTTGCGGAAAGCGGTTCAAAAGATTCTCGACTCGCTCACCGACACGGTGTACATTACCTTTGATATTGACGCTTTTGATCCGGCGTATGCACCGGCAACCGGAACACCCGAACCGGGCGGCATGACATGGCGGCAGGCGACGGCTATTTTATACGAAGTCTCGCTTGCGAAAAAAGTGATCGGCGCAGACGTTGTCGAGGTTGCGCCGTATCAAAACGGCAACATCACGACAGAATACCTCGCCGCGCGGCTCGTCGCGAAGATAATGGCGTTTAACTGCTAGGCAAAGGGACTTTGGGGACTCAAGGGACAAGAGAGACTCTTGAGAGAAGAGATTCTGAAACAAAAAAGTGATTTCCGAATCCCAAATAGCAACTCCCTAAAGTCCCAGACATCCCTTTTGTCCCTAAAAAAACTCCTCTGCTACTTGGGGATAGCTCCGGTTTTCAGTTTTTAGCGTCTGAAAACTGGAAACAGTCAACTGAAAACTGCCAACCAATACCTGAATCTTCTTTGCTTTATGAAACATTTACGTCAACAAATTGTCAAAAAGTCGCAATGGGTTGTGGTGAAGGTCGGAACAAATGTTCTGACGCACGACAACGGATTGCTCAATATCGAGCGGATTGAATATCTGGTCGATGACATTCTTGCGGTGCGCGAATTGGGGAAGAAGGTGATTCTTGTCAGTTCCGGTGCGGTTGGCGCGGGGATGGGGCGGCTCGGCTTGAAGAGCCGTCCGACCGAAAATCCGAAATTGCAGGCGATTGCCGCAATCGGTCAGGGCAAATTGATGGAAGCGTATGAAGAATTGATGAGCCGGTCGGGTGCGATTCCCGCACAAGTGCTACTCACGGCGGACGATCTTTCCAGCCGTAAACGCTATCTCAATACTTACAACGCGATCCGTTCGATCCTTGATTTCGGGGCGATTCCGATTATCAACGAAAACGACACCGTCAGCGTGCAGGAACTGCACTCGACATTCGGCGATAACGACCGGCTTGCCGCGTTGGTTGCGAATCTTTTTGAACGTCCGCTTTTGATTCTTCTGACGGATGTGGACGGACTTTTTGACGGCGATCCGGCGTTGCCAACGTCTCAACGGATTCCGATGGTGGAGAAATGGTCGCCGTCGCTAATGCAAATGGCGGCAAAGAAAAAATCCCCGCTCAGCAAAGGCGGTATGTCAAGCAAATTGACCGCCGCCAAAATGACCACGGCGTCCGGCGGACACGTGATTATTGCCAACGGCGAGACGTCGGGGAATCTCACTGCGATTTTTAACGGCGAAGACGTCGGCACGTTCTTTCACGGGCAGCATGGAATCCGCTCCGCCCGCAAACGATGGATCGGTTACGCCGGACAAGCGAAAGGAAGCGTCATTGTGGACGACGGCGCGGCGGCGGCGTTGCATCTCCGACGTAAAAGTCTGCTGCCGATTGGCGTTTTGGATTGTCACGGCACGTTTCAAAAAGGCGACATCGTTCTTGTGCTGGACAAGTCGGGAAACGAAATCGCACGCGGGTTGAGCAATTATTCCATGAAAGACGTGCTGCTTATCCGCGGAAAGAAAACTCGTGAGATTCACGAGCTTTTAGATCGTTGCCCGTATGAAGAAATCATCCACTGCGATAATATTCAGATTACAGATTGACGTTTAACGCGGTTCAAAACACTTCATAACTTCGGAAAGAAGAATCGTCTTCTCGTAAAGAGCGCGTCCGATAATACATCCGGCGAGTTTCGCGTCGTCCAGACGTTGTATGTCGTCGAATGTCGTCACTCCTCCCGACGCAATCACCGGCACGCGAACGTGTTGCTGCATTGTTTGCATTTCCGCAAGGTTCGGTCCTTGCATCATGCCGTCCGTCGCGACGTCCGTGTAAACGATTGCAGCAATCGGCAATTCTTCAAACTGTTTCGCCAGTTCCGCCGCCGAAGTCTCGCTGGTTTCCAGCCATCCATCCGTAGCAACTCGTCCGCCTTTTGCGTCGATACCGAGCACCAGCTTTTCGGGATACTTGTCGCACATTTTCCGAAACCAGTCCGGTTGTTTCAACGCTAACGTTCCAACAACCAGCCGCGCGATTCCTTCATTGAGAAAAAGCTGAATCGTTTGCTCATCCCGAATCCCTCCGCCGAGTTCGCACGGAACATCAACTGTTCGCACCAGCTTGCGGATGCTTTCAAGATTCGTCGGCTTTCCGTCTTTTGCCCCGTCTAAATCGACAAGATGCAAACGCTTCGCTCCTTGCGACGCCCAGTATTGCGCCGTTTCCGCCGGACTCTCACTAAACACCGTTTCCTGCGAGTAATCTCCTTGGCGCAACCGTACACATTTCCCTTGACGAATATCAATCGCGGGCCATATTTCCATAGAATCTCCTCTGTTCTACTCCTCACACTTTAAAGTTTATCTTTCATCAAAAAAGGGACGTTAGAAACACAAGGGACTTTTGGGACGTAATGAACGATCAACCCTGTCTTAAAAACGGCAGGATAAAGGAGAGCGGATTATTCTTCCGCCGCTCTTGCTGCTTTTGCCGCTGTTCTTTTTCGTCCGCGTTTTTTCGTTTTCGGTTTAATCGTTTCCGCTTTACGCTCAATTCGCCGTTCTTTGAGACGTACCGCTTTACCGACTCGCCCGCGCAAGAAGTAAAGCTTCGCACGCCGCACAACAGCCGACCGCACCACTTCAATTTTTGCGATTCGCGGTGACGAAGCGGCAAACTTACGCTCCACGCCTTCCCCCGCAACCATACGGCGAACCGTAAACATTTCGGCAGTTCCGCTTCCGCTTCGCGCAATCACTACGCCGTTAAAAAGCTGTACACGTTCCTTGTCGCCTTCGAGAATACGGCAATGCACATTCACCGTGTCGCCGATTTCAAATTTATCGATGTTTTCTTTTTGGGAAAGCTTCTCGACATACTTGAGCAATTCCTGACTCATAACAGTTTCCTCAATTGACTTTCTATCACCGCCGCCGTTATCCGCCGACAGATTATTGAATTAATTTAATGGTTTAGTTTGTAATAAAGTTCTATTTACTGCGAATTTCTTTCAACAAGATTGACAAGAAAAATGTGATTTATAAAAATCGGCATGGTATAATCCCGTCTTATCAAAAACAGCAAGTCAAAATATTGTGTTTTTTCGCGGATAACAATCATCGTTTAATATTGAAAAAGGTCAGGGCGGCGTTGTTCGGTGCGTTTGACCGCTTCTTCCGCTCGCCATTGTTGAATTTGTTCGTGATTTCCGCCGACCAAAATTTCCGGCACTTCCAATCCGCGGTAAACGCGGGGACGTGTATATTGCGGTCCTTCCAATAAACGGTTTCCTGTTGAAAACGAATCGCACAAACTTGAAAATTCGTCGCCCAAGACGCCCGGCACAAGCCGAATCACCGCGTCAATAATTATCATCGCCGCCGCTTCGCCGCCGTTGAGAACGTAATCGCCTATCGAAATTTCTTCCGGTTGCAAAATCTGCGAAACTCGTTCGTCGAAACCTTCGTAACGTCCGCACAGCAATAAAATCCGCTGTTCTTGCGATAGTTCTTCAACAAACTTTTGGTCGATTCGTTTTCCTTGCGGAGTCATCATCAACAACCGTCCGCGATTCTCCTCGTTTGCTCGCACTTCCTCAACACACGGAACAACGCAATCCACTTTCAACACCATCCCCGATCCGCCTCCGTAAGGCGAGTCATCGACTTTGTGGTGTTTATCGGTTGACCAATCCCGAATATTATAACGCCTCACGCGAATCAATTCACGATCAATCGCGTTTTTCACCAAACTTTCCGACAAATAACCGTCGAAAATATTCGGAAACAGCGTTAAAATATCAAATAACATGAAATACTTAAATATCCTGCATTATTTGTTTTACTGTGTATTATTAGTAATTTTGTGTTTCTATTTTGTTCAGTTGACCTATTGATTTGTAAAATTTATTCTCTCCTCAAAATGTGAAATAAGCAGGAAACTTTCCCATGTCTTCACCATTTCAAAACAAAATTGTTGATTTTGGGTTGGTTTATAAATCAATGTCGGTTAACCATCCATTGGGCAACCGACATTAATTTTCCCCTCAAACGCTTAGAATTTCAGATACATTGAGTTATGATAAGGTCAGATCAATTTTTCGTTTTTTCACCTTCGGGCGTTTTCTTTTCGGACTCAAGTTGTTTTTTCACATAATCCTGATCTTCTTTGCGGAGATAAGAAATTTCGATAGTAAACTGTTTTCCGTCTTCTTTTTCAATCTTAATCTCTTGTGTGTCGGCAGAAATCAATTTTGCCGTTAGCGTGAGTAAACCGTCGTTTGTTTGCCATTCGCGGAAACCTTTGTAAGGAATATTCAAAGCTTCAAATATTTTTACTTTTTCTTCTTCAGGGTATTCATACTTCTCCAAAAGTTCAATAAGTTCATCGTCAGCGCGAGGGATTTGAGCGTAATTGTCAATAAAAAATTGAGTTAATGCTTTCGTCAACCTAGAATCACAATCAATAAGTGATCGTTGAATTCGAATTTGAAAACTATTGACACTATTTTTCCATAGTGCTTCTTCATATTTTTTTCTCTCTTCAAGGTTTTGAATTACATTAGGATCACCTCCAGACATATAACCAGGTGCATGAATATTTCGGAAGACCGGTATTGAAAAATCAAAATTCTTATCAATGTTTTTAACAAGCGTTTGTCTCAAGCCAAGAATTTCATTGGCATATTTAAAACGATCTTTCTCATTTTTTTGGTGAGGAGTTTTCTTAAAAGAGCGTAATTTAGTTATGTTATCTCTCGTCATTTGAAAACATAACTGAAAAAATTCATCAACAGTTTTATTGATGTTATTTATATCATCAGTATAGTCAATATCAGTATTTCTTTTATAGAAATCCTTCTTAGAAATAGTTTTTACAAAGACTTCATATTCCAACATCATTTTTTCATTTGTTTTTTCAGTAACACCTGAAATCATGCTTAAATCTTCCGCCAAAACAGTCATTGCGAAAAAGCATGTCGCTGACAGTATCAAAAAAAACGTACAAAAACGAACAATTTGTTGATGAAATAGAATGTCAAAGATTTTTATTATATTTCGAAAAAAAACTCGCATTTTATTACTCCTAATCTTTTATTAATAGCTACTAAATTTTAATTAACACATTATATAACAAAATTCTCAATAGACATGACATACCCCCTAACTTAACGCTACAAGATACACACAATTTAAGCAGTCATCAAATAAAGTTTTGGGGATGGTACTATTTGTGTTGCCAAAGTTAGAGAAAATGTCTAATATGGCGGTGTCGATTCTGTTGCTCCCCCTTTGGATATTTCCATATTACCATCTTTATCCATTGTTGCATAATGGGTTAAGATAAAATATTTATCCAAACTTTTGGCATGACCTACAACTCTGTAGAACCATGGTATGTCCCATTGAAAATAAGAACCATCTTCAAATGTGGGAGGCTGATAAAATGGGCCACCACCCACATTATCCGTTGCAATATCTTCATTGTAATACGGTCCTATAGGATTATGTGATATTCCAAACCAATCACCTTCTGGATGATCATAGCCATTAGGATAAAGTTGTTTAAAATAACCTTCTCTTGAAGAAGGTATATTTCCTTCTTGTATTTCAACTCGCGAAAAAGACACATCATTAGGTAAAAAATAAGCCTTTGTTTCCATGCCAACAAATGGGGCGTATGCGTCTCCTGGATTTTGGGGAGGATTGGGATGTGGCTTTTTCTGTAAATTAACCATCCCCGCACCCCCCGGTTCAACAATGGTAACCCCAATTGTTTCCGGTCCGTCAGGTTCGGGATTGCCATTAATATTTGCATAAACAGAAATTGTACCTTGTTTAGCGAATGCTCCTGCGTCAAAAGAAGCCCCTGAAACTGAAAAATCCGAAGAGGTGGCAGTATAAAATACAACGGTATCTTCTGAATCCTCTTCTGGGAAAACAAGGATAGTTGCTGTCTCTTCACCAATACCTAATTTATTTCGATATCCATTGGTATCACCAGAATATTGTGGAATTAAAACACTCGGTTTGATTTTTACTTCAAACTTCCCATCTTTGACATTGAGCGTTGCCGAACCGCTTCCGGTATATGGTCCATCAGTTCGTGTTGTAAATTGCTGAACACCGTTACTATAAACATAATTTCCATTACTGTCTTTTTGCGGCGTTTTGATCGTAAACGTGACATCGAACGTAGCAGTCATCGTATATGTTCCCGCTTCGGTACTCTTGGCAGTCATTGTTACCGAACTACCGTTACCCGAACTTGGACTATAAATAACGTCAGAACCTGCGCTGACCGTGTAAGTCCATTGAGTGCTTTGAAGTGATTCTTCAGCGTGCAACACCGGATTTCCGTTATAATTCGCGGTTGCCGAATAAGTCGCATTGACATTTTTGCCGACTCTTGCCTGAACTATTTCGCTCGAATTCACCGGTCCCGTCTGTTTCATATCGACATAAACGGAAACAACCACATCATCCGCAAATATCTGACCCGCGACAAGCAGGATTGCCAAAATCCACAAACTTAATCTTAACATGATTTATATTTTGTCCTTTCAATGAAAAACATCTAACGTTGCCATTTATGTCTATCCAAAAAAAACTGGGGCGGTCCATGCTTCTGCGATTCGATACTCTTCCTGAGTGATTCGTTTTCGTCATAATGCGTTTTGAACGCCGTTTCCATTGCCTCCCGCCATTCTTTGCGTTGACGTTCGTCCCATTGGTTCAACTGCCACTGAAACGCCTTTGACGCTTGAGTAATTTCCATATTATTATCGGAATGAAACATTGCCCATTGATAAGCCATAATACGGTTTTTTCGTTGTGTGTCAAGCCCCCCTTTGTAACAATAGATTTCATCAAGCGTTTTCCAAAATCGACCGATTCGCCAACCTTCCTCCGTTTCATAGCTTTTCGGCGGCGTCGGCGGTCTTCGGTACGGATTTTCCTTAGGCAAATAAGGCGAAACGAAGGGAATACCAATCGACTCTTCATGTGTCGGCTCGCCTTGCAAACGTTCCACAATGACGGCGGAAAGAATGGTGTTAAATGAATAATTTCGGTCAATTTTAACGTAGTAATTACCAGGTCCCGCAACAAGAACCTGTTTGTACACGCCGCCCCAAAAATCGCGCATTCGAGTTCGCGTCAACGGCGGTTGCGACCACGCGATTTTTTCCGCTTCCAACGAATGGTTTTTCCAATCTTCATAAAAATCTTTGACCGTCCATTGACGCGGCGACGGATAAACTTCGATAAGATAGTCGCGTAGCCGATTCATTCCTGCATGTCCGTCCTTGTTGAAAAAATACATACCGATACGGAACATGCCTTTGTTACGTATTTCCAGAAGATACCACATATCGGGACCATCTTTCGACAAAGGATAAGCTTCACCGTGATCGTCCCATTCCGCCTGACGGCGATAACCATTCAGCGGATCCCAAAGAGAACTCGGATTGTTGGTTTTAATCCAATGACACCAACGGCGAATCGTGTCATCGGGCGTTGCATTGGGACCAATAAAAGATTCAACCCGATAATAGTCACCGCACATCAACACATGTCGATCCAATGGCGAAACCGCAGCACACATAATCGCCCAATTCTTCGTTGTCCTTCCCAACCAATCCCCTTGCGTCTTCCAGTCTTCGCCGAGATAGCCGGCGTAAGGTGTCGGCAACGGTTCATTGAGCGATTCCAGTTTCGCCTGCATTGCTTTGATTTCCTCAATACTTAACGGCTTAATTACCGACGGAAGCGGCGGGAAATTTTTTGTCGCAACGGTGTTGATTTGTCGGTTGCTCGTTTGTCTGTTTGATTTTACAAGTCCTGATTTTTTCGCCAATGATGTCAACTGTTTTTTAGGATCAATCGTTGTAAAGCCGCCCAAATAGCAGCCGAACGATACGCGACGATCAGAAAGCGGGACAATGGCTCTGATAAATCGGTCGTTCGTTTTCCAGTAGGAATTGAGATCGCCGACATATTGTTCTTGCAACGGATCAAAGACGCCGATTCCTTTTAAACGAGTTCCAAATAAAATCATCCCTGTTGCCGGATCTTCGGCAAGGCAAGTGATATGATCTTCCGGTAAAAGCTGTGCCATTTCTTGAGCCGACGCTTGTTGCCAGTCTTTCGGCGCTCCGCCATACAAGCCCTTCACTTTATCGGCATAATCGCAACCTCT
>JAIRYX010000268.1 GCA_031267635.1 Planctomycetaceae bacterium | reverse complement strand
GCCCGATTTGACAACAGCAGTTGAAGGAAGTCCCAGACCTATCATAGAACGTTCCGGTTCGCTTGGATCAAATGTGCGATTTGGACATTTACTCAATTTCCAACATGCACATAATAGTTTATTGACCGACACGGATAAGCCCGTCATTGATACAACATTAGCAGTAAAAATAACTGTTGCTGATAATGATGATATTAATACTCCTTTGATTCCTCGGCAACTTCAAGTTGGTTATCCGCATTTGACGCTCAACACAACGTCTCCAGTAACTCCTAATACTTACGAAGTTACCCGTGCGGAATTTGTGTCGTTGGATTTAGGAAATGTGCTCAATTTCCTCAATGTTCCGTCGCGGTTTGTCGGAACACGAGATTGGTATTATGACGCTGACGGAAACGCTCATTACTATTCCCGATTCCGTGATCCAGGGAAAATCAATATCAACACAATGAACCAAGCCGCATTCTGGGCGTTATTGGAAAATAGGAATTTTCAATTAGGAATTACTAACACTGATACTGATCCAGATAATGATGATTTATATAAAGATTTTGATCAAAGACGCGGTAATTACTATGCTCTCGTTCTTGACCCTGTTTCAGGATATTATAAATGGGTACTTAAAGATGTTCGTTTTGAAGCCCCTTATCGTAGTTCCGCGTCTTCGTGGTTATTCAATGATTTTCCGACGTATGCAACGTCTGTCAATACCACGTTATTACGCAATGATCCTAATGTCCCAAAGTCCCAACCGTTATTTGCTCAAGACATATCAGACACAACTGCCGTCCCCAATTCTTACATGGCGTTGGAAGGGATTCAGCGGCTCAGTGATATGACCACCACACGTTCCAACGTCTTCGCTGTTTGGATTACGCTCGGATATTTTGAAGTGAAAAAAATTAAGCCGAACGATCCCAACAACCGTTATCTCAACCCGGAAGCGTTATCGGCTGATAGAATTCCCATACCAACTGACGCGAACCGTTTTAACGCGATTTATCCTGACGGTTATATGTTGGGCAAAGAAGTCGGCATTGACACCGGCGAAGTACAACGACATCGAGCGTTTTACATCATTGACCGCACAGTTCCCTTCGGCTACCGTCGCGGAAAGAAACTCAATTCCGATAACGCGGTTCTTCTCAAACGGATGATTGAATAATTTTGCGGCAGACCGGCTTACAGTCTACATTTGTTTTTAATCATCATTGCCCCACCGTGTTGCGGTGGGTTGTTCTACTCATCCCACTGAAAATTGTATTTTTTAACGGAAATCTCCCTTTGATATTGCTGATCGAATTTTCGTTTTGTGCTTGAAATAAATTGTCGTTTCAAAATGCTTCGCAACATGATCTTTGTTTACAATCCGACCAACCCGAATACCAATTTGTGCGCCGGTCAATGGTTTACTTTTTTCGTTTTGT
Organism: Planctomycetaceae bacterium; assembly: GCA_031267635.1. Classification (GTDB taxonomy): domain Bacteria; phylum Planctomycetota; class Planctomycetia; order Pirellulales; family Thermoguttaceae; genus WRMR01. The sequence goes on along the minus strand of JAIRYX010000268.1, from coordinate 25,240 downwards.
CTGGCGATTTGTTGCGATAATTCTTTTAATGTTTTTTCTGTTGCAACTAATAATTCTTCACATCGTTTTTGCCGACTCGCTTCCAACAAAGGGTTATGACAAACAATTAAACGCTTATCTGGGTAGTCATCAGCGCGCCATTTACGCTGGCACATGACCGATTATAGAAAGTATTTTATGAGTCGTTCACTGACGCTTCCCAACACCGTTCATGCGATGTTGGCAAATGATCCTGATCTATGGAACATTATGCAGTTTTTTGTTAATGAAATGCCATTGAGGATTCAAAAACTCTTGAATGAAGACCAAACGAAAGATTGGGAAAAACGTTCCTGTACCGCTCATCAACACAAGGAAGCGGCGGGAAGTGATGGGTTTTGCGAAGTCAGTCCTGTCGCCGTACATTTAGGACAAACCGCAAAATCAAGCGCCAACGAAAATGAAATTCTGCAAATACTCAAATGATATTGATACGAATTTGCCAACATGCTACCTTACATCCGGTGAAACAAATTGCTAGTACAAAGTCACTCAAACCCCCTTTACGCCAACAGTGTCGTTTGCGTTTTCCTTTTTTGGGTGAAAATTCCACTTCATGGGCTTCGCGTTTTGGTTGTAAAATTCAATGTAGCGGCGGATTTCTGCCTCAAAGGTCGCAACGCCATGCGAGGATCAACGCTCGCTGCTCCTCCGTGATCGCCGCTGCCTGCCCTGACGTTTCGCATCGGCAAGCCACTCGCAAATCAATGGTTTCGACATCTTCGGATGCCAGGCGGCGTCTTGTTGTTTCCAGGTTTTGTGCAGTGGATGCCAACGGTTCCGTCATATCCCGACGCGATTGACTTCGCACCCGAAATCGCGAACGATCTGACGATTATTCAACCCTGCTGGTGCCGCGAGCACGATCCGGCACCGGTCATGGAGGCATGCCCTCAGTGTCCGTGACCGAACAATTTTTTTCAAAAACCACCCACTCTTGCCCAGACAACTTAATGGTCGCCGCTTGCTTCCTTGCCATCATGACCTCACTTGCCGAAAAAATCCCCAAGAACATGACGCAGTTCACTCTTTTTTTTCATTTTAATCAACGGTAATTTAGTGACCTGGTGTTACTTACAATCGGAGGTAAAATTTTAAGAAAATATTCGGATATTTTTACAAACCTTGGTTGACAAACGAGAAAATTCCGATTAAAATAGAAAGTAATCATTAACAATTTATTGATTGGCGAAATCACAGTGATTTTTGCCTTCAAATTTCAAACAATTCTCAAATGATAGGAGATTAAAACTATGGCAAACCTTGTTTTACCGACAACTGGTTTACTTTCCAGCCCAGAATCGGGCGTTTCGCAGAATCAGATGTATTCGTGCGGGGGGGGGGGGCCTAATATGTCGAGTATATCGACATAAAATACAACAACGGAACAATTTTATCCCGTGTTGTCCTCTTTTTTATCCATTGTGGAAAAAAATCTTTGTTTTTTCAAGGATTTACGCTGGTCGAATTACTCGTGGTGATTGCAATCATTGGAATTTTGATTGCGTTACTTTTGCCCGCCGTTCAAGCTGCGCGCGAAGCGGCACGGAGAATGCAGTGCAGCAACAACCTCAAGCAAATAGGACTCGCCGTCCACACATTTGCGGATGCGACCAAACTTTTGCCGTCAGCAGGCATACAAAAAAGTCTTGCTGTCGATATGAAAGCAAAAAACGGTTGGGCTGATTTTGCCTATCGTGATCGATTGAGCTGCTTTTGCGTGTTGTTGCCGTATATCGAGCAAACAGCATTATTTGAACAAGTCAGAGAAAATGCTGATCAGGGTTTGAACCCAAGTGAGACTGCTGTTAATGACAAGTTTTGTAAACCTTGGGCAACAACATGTGAAAGTCTGGGTGCGTCGCCATTTACCGCAAAAATTTCGGGATTTATGTGTCCTTCAAGCGGAGTAAAACCGGGTGTGGCAGATCTCGGTTTTACAAGTTATCGCGCGGCAGTAAGCGATTTTTGGCAACCATGGAATAACAACGAATCGCGTGCCGCCATTGGGCTTAACGGCTCCCAACAAGCAACATACGGTCTTGAAGGCATTACCGACGGAACAAGTAATTCCATGCTTTTTTCAGAAGCGTGTATCAATCCCAACGGTAGCGCTACCAATAAAATCAAAGGCGGCGTTGCGGCAAATGTCCCAAGAGACTGGACGCATTTTGGTTTACCGAGCGGCTGTCTGGCGCGTCGCGCCGGTAATGGTTCGTTTAGCGGCGACGCTTGCACTGGTAGCTCGGGTATCGGTCGACGTTGGGGAGACGCTCATTCGCCTTATACGCAATTACATGCGATTTTGCCGCCAAATTCTCCCAATTGTTCGGGCAGTACCGATACGGAAGGCGGCGTTTCGTTGATTTCCGCAAGTAGTGAACATACCGGCGGCGTGAATGTAACGGTTGCCGATGGTTCCGTTCGTTTTGTTTCCGATACGGTTGGAACGCAAAACTTGGGAAATAGTACGCTTGACACGACACTTGCCACCCCTGTTGCCGGTTACATACCATCTTCTGGAGATCCGCAACATTACACAGGACCATCCATTTATGGTGTTTGGGGAAGTTTTGTAACTCGTGCTGGCGGTGAAAGTATTTCTCCTCCATGAAGAAGTCATAAATGTCAATGTTAGTCTTGAAGTATTGTCTTAAACATTATTTTTTCGATTCAAAAACACTTCAATTTTGTTTAAGGCAATACTTTTTATCAAACCAAATTCATGTTATGAAAGGAATGTTTATTTGCATGAGAAAAATGTTTGTATTGAGTTTGTGTCTATTCCTTCTCATTTGCTTGGCTGGATGCGAAAAAGGCAGGAAATTGAAAACCGAATATGTAGAAGGCATTGTTACCCTTGACGGTGAAATTCTCTCCAACACAACAATAACTTTTAATCCTGTCGGCGGAACCGGCGAAGCCGCAAGCGGTTATACAGGTGAAAAAGGCGTCTATACATTGACGTCTGTTAACGGAGATGATAAAAAAGGAGCTTTGGAAGGAGAATATAAAATTACTCTCAGTAAAGTGAAAGTTACTGAATTTAAAGAAGGCGATCCTAAAGTCCCCAAAGATCATCGAGGGATTCCTTATTATGTTCAACAAAAAGAATTGATTCCCAAAATTTATACAAAAATCAATTCAACGCCTTTAACCTATTCAGTCGTTAAAGGAAAACAAAAACATGATATAGAACTGAAATCAAAGTAATAGCCAACGTTTTCAAAAGCAGACAGACAAACACGTTTGTTGAAATTTTGAAGTTTGGAAGTTCCTTTATGTATGATTATGATAAAGTGAACTTCCAGCATTCTGTTTATTTCGCATTTTTGGGGAAGTTGGTTTGAAGTTGCGATGAGTAATACCAAGTCACGCAATTGCCCTTTCTTAAAATGAGAACAACGATTAAACCGCGTCCTATTTTTGGACATGTTTTCTGCAAGTGAGGTTATGATGGCAAGGAAGCAAGCGGTGACAATTGAGTTATCGGGACAAGAGCGGGGAATTTTGAAAAAAATAGTTCAGTCACGAACACTGGAGGCATGCCTCCACGACCGGCTCCAGATTGTGCTTGCGGCGGCGGAATCAAAGCTCGTATTGGCTCAATCCGAACATTGAAAATCTCAATCGCAGTTCGAGCATGAAGTGAGGGAAGTTTGCGACGCATATTTCGCGGCGTCGGAGAATGAAACACACGGCATTCATACGGTGATCGTCAACGAAAAGACCGGCATTCAAGCCCGTGAACGCGAATACAACTCCTACGAAGTTCCTCAATTTCTCTTGATATAAAAGATGTCAAATTTATAGGTATTTTACGTTGAAAAATGCCAAGTGAAATTGCGTGACTTTGTACCTACTGATAAAGTTATTGAGTTGTATATACTTCGTTGGAATGAAGATCAACCAGCCAAAACACAAATCTGGAAAAACCAATACGCCCAAACGAGCCACGACAAAAAACGAAGAGATAACCAATATCCACGCTTAAATAAACACCGAAAACTTCACCCAAACCAAAGCTGTTAGAGCAAATCAATGACGTTTGGGTGTCAGCATCTTCTTGACACTCTGTCTTTTTTTCTTATACTAGAAGTTTGTATTAGAAAACTTTCGTTATCGTGATTTTGTTTTACGGGAAACAGTATAGCTGTTTACACGTATATTTTAGAGAAAAACCTTTTTTTTCTCTTGTTTTATGGATGCAATATTATGAAACATTCTCATCAGGACATTCTTGTTGCGTTGGCGGGGCAGCCGAATAGCGGGAAATCGACGATTTTTCAACATTTGACCGGCGTCCATCAACAAGTGGCAAATTATGCCGGAGTTACGGTCGAAAAAAAATCGGGACATTATCACGAGCATTATGATCCCAACCGCTACGACTGCGAGCATGAGTATGAAAAAAGTCATGACCATTTTCATCATTCTCCGCATGAAGATTCCGCTCACGATAATGATAATATTGTTCTTGCGGATTCCGCTCACAAACAGAGCGAACCCCATGAACAGAACGAAGCACGAATGACGCATGAACACGCTTCGTACAACCGCCGTGTCGAATTAGTTGATCTGCCCGGCATTTACAGTCTCACATCCTACACGCAGGAAGAACGTGTTTCTCGTGATTTTTTACTTCTTAATTCGCCGGAAGTCGTAGTGATTGTCGTAGGGGCTTCGCATTTGCAGCGGCATCTCTATCTAGTGTTCCAAATTCTCGAACTGCAGTTGCCGACCGTGATTTGTCTCAACATGATGGACGTGGCGAACCGGCGCGGAATGACGGTTGATCCGCAAAAACTGTCGGAAATGCTCGGCGTACCGGTCGTGCCGACAAACGGAGCTAAAGGCAAAGGGATCGAAGACCTTCGTCTTGCGATCCATGATTCCGTGCAGCCGATTGGACACGATTTCAGCAACTGGAAAATCCCTTACGAACCGGCGTTTGAAGATGCGGTATCAATAGTCGAAACGGCGTTGCGAACACGTCCGCATTTGATTGAAGATTTTTCGGCGAGATGGCTTGCGGTGAAACTGCTCGAAAATGACGCCGATGCGCGGCGAATCGTTCAACATCATACGCACGAGGAAAATTGGGAAGAACTGCTCGTCTTGGCGGAAAAAACGTATAAAACATTCGAGGCAGAACATCATTCCACGCCGCAAAAAGCGATTGCGCTTGCCCGCCGTTCTTTTGCCGACCAAATTGAAGCCGCATGCGTTCAGCGTGATCCGAACCGCCGTCATCATAAGTCGGATGTGTTCGACAAAGTTGTATGTCACTCGGTTTTCGGCTATATCTTTCTTGCCGTTATCATGTTTTTTTCGTTTCAGCTAACGTTTTTCCTTGCCGACGGATGGAATTGGTTTCCGGTTTATACGCAAACCGAAACGGAAAACGGCTTGTCTTGGGGTTGGGAAATGGGAACGCCGATGGGATTTTGCGAAACAGTGTTCAGCGTTTGGATTCCGACCGTGTTAGAACCGTTGTTGCACCTTGAGGAAGGAACGCCGATACACTCGCTGGTTTACGACGGAATTATCGGCGGAGTCGGCGGCGTAGTTGTTTTTGTGCCGGTCATCTTTTTTATGTTTCTTGTTCTTTCGTTTTTAGAACAAACTGGTTACATTGCTCGTGTCGCAATGATTATGGATCGTCTTATGCGGTTTTTTGGACTGCAAGGGCAAAGCATTATGCCGATGATTTTAGCAGGCGGTATTTCCGGCGGATGCGCCGTTCCCGCAATTATGGCAACACGAAACATGAAAGATCAGCGTGAGCGGATTCTGACCATTTTAATTTTGCCGTTGATGAATTGTGGGGCGAAGATGCCGGTTTATTTGCTGTTAATTAACGCTTTTTTCAGCGCGTGGCGAGGACTTGTTGGAGCGGCGTTGATTTTTATTTCATGGGCGATTTCGCTGGTTTGCGCAAAATTTCTCAGTTTTACGTTTGTTCGCGGCAAATCGTCGCCAATGCTTTTAGAACTTCCGGCATATCAAATGCCGCGTCTTTCCAACATCGTGCGGACGGCGGGAATGCAAAGCTGGTGGTTTCTCAAAAAAGCGGGAACGATTATTCTTGCGGTCAACGTTCTTCTTTGGTGTCTGACGCATTATCCCTGGGCGAAAGAAGGAATGTCCGACGCGGAACATCTCGCCAATTCTTACGGCGGACAAGCCGGACGTGTGTTAGAACCGGTCAGCCAACTTGCCGGTTTCGATTGGCGCGATAACATCGCTTTAATCGGCGGTTTTGTCGCTAAAGAAGTCATTGTTTCATCGCTGGAAACTTTGTATCATGTGGATGACACAGAGATCGTCGCGTCTGATTCTGAAAACTCTGAAAATAGGGATGACAATAAAAAACAGCTTGCGGAAAACGAATCGGATATGCAAATCAACGAAGAGGAAGAGTTGGATGAAGAAGAGCAGAAGCAATTACGTCTTGCGGCAAAACTTCACGATTCCTCCGGCTGGAATGGTTTGAAAGCGTTTTCAATGATGTTGTTTGTGATGATTTACGCTCCCTGTACGGCGTCATGCACTGTGATTTATCAGGAAACCCGCAAACTGAAATGGGTTGCTGTCGCAATTTTGTTCAATTCGTTGATTGCCTTTCTCCTTGCCGTTGCGGTGTTTCAGATAGGAAGTTTGTTTGGGGGATAAATTTGCTTGTTCGGTTGTAACTATTCAAGGAACTTCTAAAAACCTCATTTTCAACACATGTGACCATTGAAAAATGAGGGCTTACGAATATTTGGGGGAGTTTTTTGGGAAGTTCTCTTCAGTCGCTCAAAGCCAATAAATCCGCATGTGGTTAACTGTCGAGTTACTGTCAATCTTGCCGGGAAAATTTCTGACAAATCAATGTAATCTATAGAAAAGCGCCTTGACGTCAGAGTGTCCTGAAAGTAGTTTACACTTCTGCGCAACGGTTTCGGCACATGCCGACGGAGAACGGCGATGTGCGATTTGCGAATCGCCGACATCTGCATGTACTCCAACCGTCATTTTTTATCATTTTTTACTCGTGGGCGTTTCTAAAAAAACTCATTTTCAACAAATTTTACTGATTATTTCGTTTTTGGGTAACCATATTTTGAAAACTCAATAGAAAACTATGGCGTCAGTTGCCCAAACCCAATAAATCCGTACTTAGCAACTAAGAGAAACTTGATAAATAAGGGCGGCAATAGTAAAGCCGTTCTCGGATAATTGCAATGGTAACGGCTTTCGTGTAACTCGACAGTTGCCCAGTGCGGATTGATTGGGTTTGGGTGACTGACTAGTTACCTTTGGGGATTTATTCTCCTGCCGGAAACAATTCCTGTACAATCTTACGAAATTCTGGTTCGTCGCGTGCGGCGCAGACAGCGGTGCGGAATTGGCGTGCGCCGTATTTTCCTTTTGAGTAACACGTTGCATATTTTCGCATGAGAATTACCGCTTTCTCGCCCCCCATCTGACGTACAAGCAAATCAAAATGTTGCAATAATAAAGCTCGCTGTTCCGCAAGCGACGGTTCCGACATCATTTCTTCGCCGCGTAAAAGTTGCGAAATTTGTCGGAATATCCAAGGTTTTTCTAATCCAGCACGTCCAATCATCACGCCGTCCACCGGAAATTTGCGGAAAATTTCCGCCGCTTGTGCCGCTGATTTTATATCGCCGTTGCCGATGAGCGGAATCCGTTTCAAATATGGTTTAATTGCAGCGATTGCGTCCCAGTCGGCTTTGCCGGCATACATATCTTGCGCCGTCCGTCCATGCACAGTCAACGCCGCACCGCCTGCAGATTCTACGGCTTGAGCCGTGTCAATTACGTTGATTGTTCCACGCGTCCAGCCGAGGCGGATTTTTGCCGTGACCGGAATTTTTCCCGCTGCACGCACAACACACTCGACAATCGCCCCGACTTTTTCCGGTGTTTTTAACAAGTACGAACCACTTGCTGAATTTTTCGCAATCGCCGGTGCGGGACATCCGAAATTTAAATCAATAACGCTCGGCTGATAATCGCATACTAATCTCTCCGCAAAATACGCCAACGTTTCCGGCTGATTGTCCCAGATCTGCACAGCCAGCGGACGCGGCTCATCAGCAATTCCCCAGAGCCGCGACGGCGCTTCCTCACCTCGCGCTTCTTTGTGAACAAACGACCTCGCACTAATCATCTCCGTTGCAATTAATCCGACTCCGCCGAATTGCCGCAAAATTTCACGATACGCCAGATTCGTAAATCCTGCCATCGGAGCGGACAACAATGGCGGGTTAATCAAGATGGAACCGATATAAAATGGAGAAATCATTCGCATCGTCTTCACTTTTCGTAACCGTTCACGGTATGTTTTCAAATAGACAAAAACAGCGGCAGTCAAGAAATTTGGGCACGCGGGTTAAGGTATCAATTCTTTGACGGAAAATAACACCTCAAGAAAAAAAATTGCCGTGCAACGAGCACGGCAACTAAGGAGAAAACAATGAAAAACATTGACTTACTTTATACCACAAGCTGACGAGCGAGCGCAACTGCGGCACTCGCGTTGTCGCTGTAGCCGTCGGCGCGAATCTGATCGGCAAATTCCTGCGTAACCGGCGCACCGCCAATCATAATGCGATGAGATTTTTGTAATCCCAGCGAATCTCGCAATTCGACCACTCGCTTCATTGCGGGCATTGTCGTTGTGAGAAGCGCGGAAAGCCCAATAATTGTGCCTTCCTTTTCTTGCGCTTTCGCAAGAAATGTTTCTGCCGACACGTCAACGCCAAGATCAATCACGTCAAAACCGCCGCCTTCCAACATGGACGCAACAAGATTTTTGCCGATGTCGTGCATGTCGCCTTGTACCGTGCCAAGCACAACACGTCCGATTTTTTCCACTCCGCTTTGTTTCAAGCACGGGTTAATTTTCACCATGCAACGTTGCATCGCTCGTGCAGAAATCAACAATTCCGGCACAAAATATTCGTTCGATTCAAAAAGTTCGCCGACTTTAGCCATCGCCGGGACCAATGAATCATCAAGGAGTTGCTGCGGATTCGTACCTTTGCCAAGTTCCGCCTCCACTTCAGCAACCGCCGTATCTAAATCTCCCTCAACGATAGCGTCATAAACCGTTTGATTCAAAGACATTTTTCTTTTTCCGTGAAATCTACTCTTTTCCGTATAAAATTTGTTTTGCTGTTCGCGTATCGGTAATCAAGTGCGTCCAAAGTTTTAGCTTTTCATTTTTCAAAAGCGGAATCAACGCTTCTTGTTTTGACGCACCACATTCTCCGCAAGGACCGGCGGTCAAAACGACATATTTTCCGGGTCTTTGCGAAAACGCGACCAATTCTTCCAACTCGAACAACGTGACGGCACGCACCGGGCAAATGTCATGTAACGGACCATCTTGGGAATACGGTGAAAATTGAACATCGCCAATCCAACCGGATTTGTACATATTTTCAAGCGTTTTAGGATCAAGCAATTGCTCTTTGACTAAACTCCCGATAAATTGTTCCAGCAAACCGTGTTCGTGGTGTGCCGCCGCCAGCGACGTAATGAAAATATCAATTTCGTCTTTCCGCTCAAACGCGCGGCGCGTTCCAGGATTGAGTTTAATTTTATCGTAATCTTCTTTCCAGACAACGGTTTCTGTGAAAAGCGTAACGCATTCGACGTCCAGAAAGTTACGGTCAAAATAAGAAAAATAAGTTGCCGGCGCTTTTTGCGGTTCGTTAGCAAGGAATCCGCCCGCAGAAATTGCGTGCAGAACAAGCGGCGGCAGTTTCACGCCGGAGCCAACACGACGCGCGATTCGCTGAGCAACCAACATTGTAGCATAACCAGCTCCCATTCCGAGATGAACTGCCGGAATCGGATCGCCGCGTTTGACTCTGTTCAACTTTTCCTGTGCGACTTGTTCAATCAAATCGACAACAATATCCGCTGCCGCTGCCGCAACGTGTTTTGCTGCTACTTCACCTTGTTGCGAATTAACAACTTTAATTTGTCGAGTGGAGTCGGTAATTTGATATTGTTTGCTAATTCGGTCAGCGAGCAATTTTTCCATCGGCGGTTGCAAAAGCAGGAATCCACGTTGTGCCGCTTCCCAGAACAGAGGATAAATTTTTTCACGGTTTAAGTCGGGACGTCCCCAATGTTCTTTCAACCAATGAGAAACGGATGCGGCGGCTCCTTTTTTTTCTTCACGCGACAGTTCCATCGCTTCTTCCGGTTCCAGACTCCGGTTTTTTGCCGTAATACCGAGTTGCTTCAAAAAACGGTCGCAAACGGCAAACACCAATTCGTCACTTTCATGGCTTGGCTGCCAACGAGTCGGACGTGCATTTTTTTGATTTCTTTTTGTTCTCATAGAATAACTCACTATCTTTCTTTAGCGTTTTTGTTTTGCCCACAAACCCTAAAATTGTTCGACACAAGAAAAGCTGTACTTATTTTGCCTAATTAACTACAGCATTTAATAATAGTTTAACATTATTCTGCACAGAATGCAAGAGTTGCCACAGCTAGAGCGAGGGGAATTTCAGGAATTTCCGTAAATTCTTTAAAATTTCTTCCATTTTTGTTATATTTACAGTATAATCCACTGACTTATTTTGTGCAATAATCAATGTGTATCAATTCACGCATTCGGTATTGCAGATTTTACTGAATTTGGGGAAATTTTAACGAGGAAAATTTTTTACAAGCTCTCTATGATTACAAATACACACAAATTAAAATATTATGAACATGGATGAATGGTGTATTGCAAAAGCATGCGGCGCATGTTTTATTAATACTGGATGTATTGTGCATACAGAGCAATTGTGATGAATTTATGTAAAATACTAATTTTAAAGATAATAAACTTTTTATTTAAAAAGGATAACCAAATGAGCGACTCTATTTCGAGAAGAACGTTTTTAAAATGTGCCGCTATTGGTACGTTAGTTGCTTTTCCTGTTGCAACTTATGCTGTTCGGCGTTGGAGGGGAAAAAGTTCTTCCATTCTCGGAACGGTTTTTGATGTTGAACCTTTACCGATTCCCGACGAAGTATCAGGCCCTTTCAGAACACGGACATGCGTCTCCTCGGATGAAAAACATCTATTATTAGCAGGAAGATCGCCACTGCCTAAAGAAGCGGCAAATGTTTTTTTAGGAGGCGGAACAAAGGACGACGTAAAAATCCTTGAAAATTCTCTTGGACAATCTCTCTATGTCTCGTCGTGGAGTCCCAAAAAGAAAGAGGATTATCGTTGTATTGCCAAGTTTTCAGAACCTTGTTTTATTCAGGCAATGGCAGTTCATTCCGTAACTTCCAACGTGGCTTTTTTTTCGCGGGAAAGTTGGTTGAATCGCCAATATCCCGAAACCATCCGGCAGAAAATCAATAAAGCAAATCCTTTATTGGACGTTTTATACACGCTTCCTCTTGGCGGAGGAACGCCGATACCTCTCCAAGCATTCCCAGATCCATTTACACGTAAAGGAGCAATGGCGGCGGTTGTTATTCAAGCCGACTTGGAATCTGTCCTGTTTCCTGTCTCTCTTTGCTGGCATAGTAATGGAGAATCTATCTATTGTTTGATGGATAAGAAAATTATCCGAGTCTTTTTGGATGGAAAATCTCAAGAAATATTTGATTTAAGCAACAATCATGTCGCCAGCTCCTTCTCGTACAATGAATCCGGTTTGAGTTTCGTGAATTGCCGCTACCCTGATCATCCCGACAGCAAGACGCCAGCGAACGAACCGCCGTCATTAATTACTCTTGATGATAACGGGGTGATAAAATCCCAGAAGAATCTGTTACCTTTTCCGCTTGGTGCTAATGACTGTTTATTTAACGTTGTCTTTAACGAAAAAAAATGGGCGGCGCTGACGCCGACATTTTCAGAGGTAGGAAGTAGCCAGCAACTTGAGGGATTCAAATTGGAGGTTATTGATCTTGACGTCTTATCCTCTGGAGTCAGCCGGAAAATTCTTTCCGATATTCAAGAGAATATAATGTTTGATCTTTGCCATTTCTTTCCTGGTAGCCATGAAGTCCTTGCAATACAGTATAATAAATTTCTAGGAATGTCCGGCAAAAAGACGCAGCTCAAATTCAGTCAAGATGGCGGAGTGGATTTTAATCAATTCTTACGGATTAAAATCACTTGGTCTTAAATCTTTTATTTTTTTGACCGAATCGCGTAAAGAATAATCGAAAGAACGAGTTCAGAAAGAATGGAAACCAATCGCGTAACGCTGGCAACGACCAGACCGGCGGCGCGAGGGGATAAACCGGTTGGGAGTGCGGTCGTGTTGAAATATCGCTGCATCAATTCATACAAAATCATTTCACGCACCCCAAATCCGCCGGGAATCATGGAGAGAAATCCCGCAACAGTCGATAATGCCGAAGCTGTAATGAATCGCGGAAGATGCTGCACAACGACAAACCATGAATCACCAAGAGAAATTCCGACGCCGCAAATCGTTGTGCATAAACTCACGCCGAGAAAGAACCACGTAACGACCATCAATCCTATTCCGCAAAGAAGAAGTTTGGCGTCGAATTTGTTTAAAACAAGAAGCGTTTCTTCATCGGTTTTTACGAGACCGGCAATGCGAACCAGCTTTCTGAAAAAAAACGGCGTCACCGGAAGTCCTGAAACGATCATCAATCCGACCGCAACAAGCATTAGCCGTGTTTGGTCGTGAAAAAAAATGATGAGAAGTATCGCCGAAATCATCGCTCCCACTGCCATCATTGTCAATGTTTCCAGAAAAACGCAAACCACCGCAACCGATGTTTTCACGGATTCATCACGTACCAGTCCGGCACGAATCGCAACGACCATCGCCTTGCCGGGAATGTATTTGCCGAGATGCCCAATGTAATACGCGCGAAGCGAGCGGTAAAGCGTGGGCTTTTGTCCAAGTTTTCGCAAAACGATGTGCCAATAAATCCCCGCCGGAAGGTAGCCGATCAAATAAGAAATCACCGCAACCAACATCCAGCCGATATGCAATGTCCATTGATAATTTGCCACGTCACGACCGGTTGTGACGACTTCACGAATCACCCAAACCATGACCAGCAAAATGATTCCCCATCGCACAAACGTCATTGCGATTTTTTTGAATGGTTTTCGATGACGGTTTTCGCCGTCGCTGTTTGTTTGCGGATTACTCAATTTCTACCTCGAACAGATTTATTTCTAAAATGCCCCTCAGAGGACGCCGTGTTTTCAGACACTTTTGTAGAGTGGATAAAAAGGATTGTAACATTTCTTGCCGCTTATTGTTTATCCAGTCTCTCTATCGGCAACGTTCTCCCCCCAAATTTTAAGTTTCCTCTCCCAATAGATTATTTTCCGGATCGGACAGAAAATGAAAAAATCACCGTTAATTTTTGTTTATACAATTAATTTAAGCGTTATTGTTATACACCAAGGTTCGAAATCTTCAAAGGGGAGATGTGAGAGGTTTTGAATTTTTTTTGGACATTCCCTGCTGCTGTTCGCTGTCGAGTGGAACACATTTTCGGCGCGATTGTTCCTGTAGTCTCCCATTCGGATTCAGATGAAATTCTTGGACTGTCGCATTATCATCTTATAACTCATGTTACGCATGAGTTATAAAAGCATATCCCAAATTGATCAAAAGGAAGCCGAACAGTTTTTCGCAATGGTTCCTATCAAGGGCGAAAAAGCTGTTTTTTCGTTTCCCGAATGCTAATCGCTCATGCGTAACGTGAGTCAATAACCCTATCTCGGACGGAATCAAGACTCTACGTAACCTGATTTATCATCTAAATAATTCGGGAAACACCCCAACGGCTTTGGGACATGTCCAAACGCCTTTCGGACTTATCCGAACGACTTTCGGACTTGTCCCAACGGCTTTCGGACTTATCCGAATGACTTTCGGACATATCCCAACGGCTTTGGGACATATCCCAACGGCTTTGGGACATATCCCAACGGCTTTGGGACATATCCCAACGGCTCTGGGACTTGTCCCAACGGCTTTGGGACATATCCCAACGGCTCTGGGACTTGTCCCAACGGCTTTGGGACTTATCCCAACAGCTCTGGGACTTATCCCAACGGCTTTGGGACTTATCCCAACGGCTTTGGGACTTATCCCAACAGCTCTGGGACTTATCCCAACGGCTTTGGGACTTATCCCAACGGCTTCGGGACTTATCCCAACGGCTTCGGGACATGTCCCAACGGCTCCGGCTCATGATCCGACGGCTCCGGCTCATGATCCAACGGCTCTGAATTATAACCCGGACGCTTTGGATTAGACAAAGAGCTTTTTGATGGCTTGTTTAATTAGCGTGCGTAACATGAGTTATAATATGTATGTCCGCCTGTTTCATGTATTCAACCTGACAACTAGACCCGAATTTTCTGAAAATAATTCTTGCTTTGATTCATTGACAAAAATTACAAATTACTATAAAACAATTCAAAACGTTACCGATGCTTTCGGAAAAAGAGCGAAGATTATCTTCATCAATGATCCGAAAGCTCAAACAACGATTGAATTTTCCGTCCTCCGCGAAGACGCCACGTTTTACCCTTATTTTCTTTGAACTTATATGACTATTCCGCGTGATAAGCAGGTGATTTATACGAACAAAGCGATTTGTCGAGATTGTTATCGATGCGTGCGAGTTTGTCCGGTGAAGGCGATTCGTATGGAATCGGGGCAAGCACAGGTGATTGCGGAGCGTTGTGTTGCGTGCGGGACATGCGTCCGCGAATGTCCGCAAGAGGCGAAAACGTTTCGAAACGATCTTAATCTGGCGATAGAGCTTGTGCGGTCGGGAGAACGTGTTGCGGTCAGCGTCGCGCCGTCGTTTGCCGGATTGTATCCCGCGTGGCAACAGACGCGGATTCCGTCGGTCTTACGGCGGCTGGGGTTTGCGCATGTTTCTGAAACGGCAATCGGGGCGTTTTTTGCCGCGAAAGCGACTGCCGAATACATTTACAAACATCCGCACGAGCCGACGATTTGCACATCGTGTCCCGCGTCCAATGAATTGATTAAGCGGTATCATCCGGAATGGACGCGGTACATGGTACCGGTCGTGTCGCCGATGATTGCTCATGCGAAATATATCCGAAGGCAACTCGGCGCAGAGACGCGAGTGGTTTTTCTCGGACCTTGTACGGCGAAGAAAGCGGAAGCGGCGTTGTATCAGGATGACGGGCGGATTGATTGTGTGATTACGTTTGACGAGTTTCATCAGTGGCTCGCGCAGCAAAACCTGGAGATTTCGTCTTGTGAAGAAAGCGACTTTGACGATCAGCCGCGAGGTGCGGCGCGGCTGTTTCCGCTTGAGGGCGGGTGCGTGCGAACGGCGGGATGGTCAACGGAGCATCTTGACGCGAAAATCCTTGCGGTAAGCGGGTTCGATGTGATTGAGAAAGCGTTTCAGGAAGCGAGACCCGGTCAAGTGGTTGAACCGTTGTTTTGCCGACTGGGTTGCGCGTGCGGTCCGGCGAACGGAACCAACCACAAAAGTGTCGGGTTCGAGTCGCGGTTAGACATTATTCTTTACAATGAAGCGTGCGTCAATCGGAAACGTCACGCCGCAGATACGAAAAGCAAAGATGACGAACTGACAGAGGATGATCGGCAATTTCTGGCGGCGCTTTATGTCAAACATGAGTCGCGTGAGATTCCACATAGGCAAATTACCGAAGAACAAATCCGCGAAGTGTTGGAGAAAACGGGAAAATCGAACCCTGAAAATCAATTGAACTGCGGAGCGTGCGGCTATTCGTCGTGCCGCGACAAAGCGATTGCCGTCCTGGAGGGAATCGCCGAGCCGGAAATGTGTCTTCCTTACGTCAAACGGCTCGCGGAGCAGCGAATTGACCTGATTATCGAAACAAGTCCGAACGGAATCGTCATTCTCGACGAGAATTTAACGATTATCAGCATGAATCCCGCGTTCCGAACGTTCTTTCAATGTTCAAACGCGGTGATTGGGCGTCCGATTTCCTATTTGATGGATCCGGAGCCGTTTGAACGGCTTGTGCAAGACCCGTCGCATCTGCTGGACGACGTGATTGAGCATCCGTCGTATCACATTGTCTGCCATGAATTGCTGTATGAGCTGAAGGGGCAGCATCAATACGTCGGGATTTTTGTGGACATCACAAAAGCGCAATGGAATCAAACGAAACTCAA
This sequence comes from Planctomycetaceae bacterium, assembly GCA_031267635.1. Classification (GTDB taxonomy): domain Bacteria; phylum Planctomycetota; class Planctomycetia; order Pirellulales; family Thermoguttaceae; genus WRMR01. Next base: position 9,002 of record JAIRYX010000268.1, on the reverse strand, counting down.
CCGTCTCCGCGAACAAACGGTAATCCAAGCGAGGGAACTTCTCGAACAACAAATTGAAATGGCACAAACGATTGCCGTCGCGCTGGGACAAAACACCGCGCGGGCGGAATCACTTCTTGAAAATCTGATGGAACACGCGAAACGCGACAATCCGTAATGCGAGAAACAAACGCGGCTCTGGAGACTGATTGGAATTTCTGAAAAAGAATCGTAACTAGTCAGTTGCCGTGCGGATGTCTTTGAGTTGGACAACTGAATAATTACTATTGTTTTCCCATCGCGATGATCCGTTGAACGATCATAGCAAGAACAAGATCGCGTTATTGATGGGCGAACCGCACAAAAACTTTGCAAATCTTCGCCATGACGCCTCGCAACGAGACGCATGTTTACGAAGACATATTTTTCTTTCCTTCAACCGGAAACCGGACGGTATAGGAAGGAAAATATGGAAATAAATACTTGCAATCGAAAAACTAATTGTTATGTGTCCGGCAACACGCCGGACGATATTCATTTTTTAACTCCAACATTGAGAAGAATGACGTCAAAAATAACGTATAAGCAATATCAATTGTTTTTATAACAGGGAACGGAAAACTTTTACAACCGAAATTTTCCGGTATTTGGCTGTATTTCACTTGCTAACGCCTCCGTACTCCGTTCTCTCTCACTTCACCACCCCCACAAACAATCTCACCCCTTCCCCATCAACTTTCAGCGCAACTCCTTCAACGTCAGCGATAGCGTTTGGCGAAAGTTCGACGGCGAGGGTTTCGCTTTTGATGTAATCGGAAAATTGAACGGCGGCGTTATTCAAAATTTTTGAGTCGGTGACAATGCCGACGCGGATGCGGTCGGTGTAGTTGCAGTTGAGTTCTTTGCGGCGGTCTTGAATCAATCGCACAATTTCACGCGCGCGTCCTTCGGCGAGAAGCGTTTCGTTTAATTCCGTTGAAAGTATCACAACGCATAACGGACTATGTGCCGCCGCCCAACCGTCTTTCGCTTGAAGGCGAATTTGAATTTCTTCCGATGTTAATTCAATCGTGCTATCGGCAAGCGCAAGCGTTACGTTGCCGTTCTTTTCCATTTCGGCGAGCAATCGTCCGCCGTCGGCTTCGTTGAGAAGTTTTTTGACTTCGGGTAAACGCTTGCCGAGTTTCGGTCCGAGTTTCTTAAAATCCGGCAGAACAGAATACGTAATATATTTATCCGCTTTGTCGATGAAACGCACTTCTTTCACATTCAACTCCTGACGAATCAAATCCGTTTGCCGCTCAATCGACGATGTTTGCGACGCGTCCGCCAGCACGATTTCCACCGACTGCAACGGTTGACGCACTTTAATCTGCGCTCCCATCCGCGCGTTATGTCCGAGCGAAACGACGTCGCGGGCAATTGCCATTTGACGCAGTAAATCTTCGTCAATGAGCGAGACGTCGGCTTGCGGATAACGGCAAAGATGTACGCTTTCCGCCGCGTTTTCGCCGAAATATCCAACGGCAAGCCACCGCCACATTTCCTCCGCGAGGAACGGCACAAACGGCGCAGTCAACTTCGCCAGAGTCAAAAGCGATTCGTATAATGTCCAATAAGCGTCCGTTTTCGAGCCGGATTCTTCGCCGCTCCAAAATCGGTCGCGACTGCGGCGCACATACCAATTGGAAAGCGCGTCGGTCAACTGCGAAATTTTCGCGCACGCATTAAAATGATCGTAAGCGTCCATCGATTCCGTCACTTGCCGAATCGTACCGTGAAGTTCGCCGACGAGCCATCTGTCTAACTCGGCGCGTTGCGCAATCGGTCGATAAGTCGGCGATTCGGAAAGCGATTGCGGCGTGAGTTCGCCCGAATCGCGTTTGAACGCGGCGGCGGGAATGGATTGCGCGGGATTGAAACCGTCGATGTCGGCGTAAATTTTGAAGAATCCCCAAATGCTCCGCAGCTTCAAAAGGAATTTCGGCATACTTTCGCGAATTGCTTTTTCGCTGTAACGAATCGAAGTCCAAGGCGTTTGCGTCGCGTAAAAATACCACCGCAACGCATCTGCGCCGTATTTATCGAAAATCTCTTTCGGTTCGCGGTAATTGCGCAAACTCTTCGACATTTTTTGACCGTCTTCGCCGAGCATCAAGCCCAACACGATACAATTTTTGAACGGGTGCGGAAACGGTTTGATTTGCGACTGTTTCAATTGCGGCACATTCGATTGCGTTTTCGATTCGCCGCCGCCGAATATCAGCGTACTGATAGCAAGCTGACTGTAAAACCAGCCGCGCGTTTGGTCAATCGCTTCGCTGATAAAATCGGCGGGAAATTGATCGGCAAGACGCTCCGATGAATTTTGTTCGTGCGGATAACCCCATTGCGCAAACGGCATCGCGCCGGAATCATACCAGCAATCGATGACTTCGGTCACACGGCGCATTCTTGCGTTCTTCGCTTTCGGCGAATCGTAAGTCACCGCGTCGATATACGGCTTGTGAACTTTGAGATCGTCGCACAAATCAGGATTCGCTTTTTTCGCGTTGTCCCAAACCTCCTGACCGGTTACGCCCGGCTTTTGGAGCAGTTCGTCATAGCTTCCGACCGCTTCCCTATATCCGGTCTGTTCGCAGACCCAAATCGGGAGCGGTGTGCCCCAATAACGCTCTCGCGACAAAGCCCAATCAATGTTCGACGCTAAAAAATTACCGAACCGGCCGTCTTTGATATGGTCGGGATACCAGTTGATTTTCGCGTTGTTCTCCAGCATTTTGTCGCGGAATTGCCGCGTTTTAATAAACCAACTGCGGCGAGGATATTGAATCAGCGGGTCTTGCGGCGCACGCCAGCAAAAGGGATAATCGTGTAAGTATTGCTCCTGATGGAACAAGACGCCTTTTTCTTTCATGGCGCGAATCACGTCTTTATCGCACTCTTTGACCCAGCGTCCCTGACAATCGGCGAAATCAGCGGTATATTTTCCGTCGGGAGCGACGGCACAAATGAGCTCAGGACCGGTTCCCGGTTCAAAACGAGCCATTTGTTCCGTCAAAAGGTCGAAGTCCGCCTCGCCAAACGCCGGCGCTTCATGGACAATGCCGCTTCCCGAATCAATTGTTACGAAATCCGCCGCCGTAATCCGCCACGCGATATGCTCTTCGTTACCGTTTTTCAATTTTCCTTTGACGTTGCCGAGATCTTTGTAATAACAATCGAAAGGAGGAAGATAACGCTTGCCGACAAGGTCTTTTCCCTTGCAAGTTGCCGTAATAGACATTTTTTGTTTCACTTTGGCGGCGATGGAATCCGCGAGCGCGGCGGCAAGAATGATTTTTCGTTGGTCAGCGGCGTGGTCGTCCGAAAATTCCACCGTGACGTAATCCAAGTCGGGATGAACGGCGGCAAACTGATTGCTCGGAAGCGTCCAAGGAGTCGTCGTCCAAACAAGGAGATCGACGTCCGTTTGTGCGCCGGTTTGCTCGTCCAATAAGGGAAAACGCACAAAAACCGACGGATCGGCGGCTTGCCGATACCCTTGACCGACTTCCCCCGAAGAAAGCGCGGTTCCGCCTTGCGCCCACCACCAGACAATTTTATAACCTTGATACAAAAGCCCTTGATCGAAAAGGGTTTTCAGCGACCACCAAACGCTTTCGACGTAGCTTTTATGATATGTTACGTAAGCGTCGTCAAGCCGAATCCAAAACCCGATTCGGTCGGTCAAATCTTCCCATTGTTTCGTGTAACGCCAAACGCTTTCGATACATTTGTGGACAAACGGTTCGACGCCGAATTGTTCGATTTCCTCTTTGGAATGAATCCCAAGCTCTTTGCAGACTTCGACTTCCACCGGCAGTCCGTGCGTATCCCAGCCCGCCTTTCGCTCGACGCGAAATCCCTGCATGGTTTTGTAGCGCGGGTACAGGTCTTTAATTGCCCGCGTCAGACAGTGTCCGGGATGCGGCAAACCGTTCGCGGTCGGAGGGCCCTCGTAAAAAACATACGCAGGCGAATCTTTCCGCAATTCAAGCGATTTTTCGTAAACTTTTTGTTCTTTCCAAAATCGGAGGATTTCCAATTCTTGATTCGGAGCCGGCGCAACATGAGCGTCTTCGTTGGAAGATGACATAATTTCTGATGTTTGTTAGTTGTTCGCAAAATTACACGTGTCGCCCGCCGTTCACAACGTGTCAGGAAGGCAACATCGCAATCGTAAAAGTTGACCATTGTTGTCATTATAATCAATGACGCCGTGTCGGGAAGGATATCAGAAAAATTCGCCCCAAAATCCACCCAAGAAATTCCAACACCCAAAAAACATGTTCCGCTTTTAAAATGGAACGTTCTCTTTTGGTAACCTATTCAATTACCTTTGTTTTTTGAGTAGATTGTCGCCATTCAGCCGCTCAAACCTCATAAATCCACCCCGAACAACCGCGCCGTTACGTTTGGGAGTCAAAAAAGACGCAATGAATTTCGGGGGCTGATGAGAGAGGTAAAGTTCCTGAACAAGGAGAGCCAAATTTTATGGAATTTTACTTTATTCCGCAAGCTCTTTGTTTCCAATACTTTAGGAAAATTTCTGGGGGAGTCCGCCGTCTCTATAATCCCTAATACCCTAAAAATTTCTCGTACCAACGAGAGTTCCGTTCCCAAGAACGAAAGTTCCGCAGACAAGAACGAGAGTTCCGTTCCCAAGAACGAAAGTTCCGCAGACAAGAACGGAAGTTCCGTTCCCAAGAACGAGAGTTCCGCAGACAAGAACGAAAGTTCCGTTCCCAAGAACGAAAGTTCCGCAGACAAGAACGGAAGTTCCGCAGACAAGAACGAAAGTTCCGCAGACAAGAACGAAAGTTCCGCAGACAAGAACGAAAGTTCCGCAGACAAGAACGGAAGCTCCGTTGGGTAGGGTATTTAGGGGGTACGAGCGATTTTTGGAGCGGTGACGTTCCCCACAAGTCGCTGAAAGATGTTGGGAATAAAGGACTTAGAGAGCAGAGCAAAATTCTTGAAAAAGAAAAGCAAATTTACTAGGAATTTTACCTTGCCCCCAACGTCCCGAAAGCCCTCATAATCCCTAAATCCTCTTTTGAATGAAAACGAAAGTTCCGCTTTTGAGGGCGAGAGCGGCACAAAATTGTTTATTGTTGTTGTTTTGACCGCTGGGGGCATACGAGGGCGACGCCTGCCAATGAAAAGAAATAAAAAATTGACTCGCAATATTCCCCCCGCGAGCCGTTAAAAAGATAGATGTGTAGATAACGATGACTATGAGATTGGTTGTCATTTTCCGATTCTCGGTCTATAATATTCAAGTTGCATTTACAGTTTGCTTAATGAACAATCACAATATAAAAAGATGAAGGAATCCAGCATGGAATCAGTCAATCAGTATCTTGACGAAAACGCTCAACGTTTTGAGAGCGAGTTTTTTGATTTTTTGAAAATTCCCAGTGTCAGCACCGTGCCGTCTCATGCCGACGATGTGCAAAAGGCGGCGGAATGGCTCGCCAATCGGTTGACGCAAATCGGTTTGCAGCCGGAAATCGTGAAAACCAAACGTCATCCGCTTGTTTACGCGGAAACGCCTGCTGTGCCGAACGCTCCGATTGTTTTGATTTATGGGCATTTCGACGTGCAACCGCCTGATCCGCTTGATCTTTGGATTTCTCCGCCGTTTGAGCCGACAGTTCGCGACGGTTCGGTTTACGCCCGAGGCGCAACCGACGACAAAGGGCAATTACTGACGCATGTTTACGCTGCCGAGGCGATTTTGAAAGCGATTCATCCGCTGCCGTTTCAAATCAAATTTTTGTTTGAGGGCGAAGAAGAAGACGGTAGCGACAGCATTTCCGAATATGTCAAAGTGTTCAAGGAAAAACTGGCGTGTGATTGTTTAATTGTCAGCGACTGTGAAATGTTCGCGCCCGGTCAACCGGCGATTATTTACGGATTGCGCGGAATTATGGCGTTTGAACTGACGTTGACCGGAGCGTGTCGCGACTTGCATAGCGGCGTATTCGGCGGAGCGGTTTATAATCCGGCGGTCGCTCTTTGCCAGATGCTCAACAAAGTGATCGACGAAAACGGACGAGTACAAATTCCCGGTTTTTATAAAGACGTTGTTTTAATTCCCGACCGAGAACGAAAACAATTTGCCGATTTACCGTTTGACGAAAAAGAATTTTTCGAGAAAATCGGCGTAGCAAAGGGGTTTGGCGAAAAGGGATTTACTTCGATTGAACAACGCTGGGCAAGACCGACTTTCGATATTAACGGTTTGACTTCCGGTTATCAGGGCGAAGGTTCCAAAACCGTTCTTCCGAGTAAAGCGTCGGCGAAATTTACGTTCCGTCTTGTGCCGAAACAGAATCCTGAAGAAATCGCCAAAAATGTCGAACAATATCTCCAAAGCGTCTGTCCGCCGGAAATCAAAATGGAACTTGAATTTCAGCATGGCGCGGGCGGTTTGTTAGTGTCGCTGGATTCGGAATTTGTCGAAATCGCAACGGCGGCGTTAGAGGAGACGTTTGGTTGCCCGCCGTTTTTCACACGCGAAGGCGGTTCGATTCCGATTATTACCGAAATGAGCGAGGTCTTGGACGCGGACGTCTTGTTAATCGGCTGGGGACTCGACGACGACAACTTACACGCGCCGAACGAAAAATTTTCGCTGGCGTGTTTCCATCGCGGAATTAAGGCAAGCGCACGGCTTATGGAAGAAATCGCGAGAAGACAAAAAGGGAAAAAAGTTTGATGATTGTTGGTCAAAGCAATGACATAAAACTCCGGCACGCTCCTCACACTTGAAATTCCGGTTTTTCATCGTTCATCATATCCATGTCCCCAAAGTCGCTTTTGTCCCTAATGCCCCTTATTAGAATGAAAACCGAATTTTCAAATGTGAGGAGTATAATCAGAATATTATGAGCGTTTGGGTTTTGAGAAAACTTTGGTATCCAATATAGATGAAAAGTATAGAAATAGATACGGTTAGAGAAAAAATATATTGTTCCTATTCAAATTTAGCAATGGCTCATAGTGCTGTAACTAAACAACAAGAAAAATATGATAAATTAAATTATATGATTAGAGCAAAATTATATAAAGGTTTGACTATTGGAACAATTAATATGAGAACAATTTTTGATGATGAAAAGATAAAACTTGAAACAGGACAAGTTTGTAATTATTGTGGTTCTCACGAACAATTGTCTCTTGACCATATTTTACCTCAAAAATATGGCGGAAAAGATGACGCCGAAAATTTAATTTATGCTTGTAAAAAATGTAATTCTTCAAAGGGTAAAAAAGATTTGATGGAATGGATGCAAGATAAAAACGATTTTCTGCCCTTAATGATTATTCGTAGATATTTGAAATTGATTTATAATTATTGTGATAATCACAATTTGCTTGATTTAAAAATAAACGAATTGAAAGATATGAATTTACCTTTCAATATTAATTGCTTGCCAATGAAATTTCCCGAACCTCAAAAATTAAAATTAACGATTTGTAATGTTAATTAATTTCCTCATCCGCGCCGACAGTCTTTCGAGATTGAATTACTTGCTAAACATAAATTTAATGGGTAATTAAAACCTCATTGACACATAATTCAAACGACAAAGTAACCTCAGTAGCAGATGGGAAAATTGGGTTATGAAAATGTCAGCGATTATTTTTGCGTACCTCCCAACTGGAATCTTTTATGACAAATCCCTATCAACCTCCCGATCATGATTTTGACGATTCCCGTTATGAGCCGCGAAAGCCGCGTTACGGTGCGGAGTACGACGAAGCTCGCGAGCGTTGGCCCCGATGCCCGGAATGCGGAAAGCGATTGACCATTTGTTGTCCGTTTTGCCGCACGGCGGGTAATCTTTTTCCGCTCGGCGACACGGAGTATTGGAGCGACGACATCGGCGGTTCGCTTGTTGAGTATCAACATAAAATCGACCGTCAGGAAGCCAAACGTTCGGTTTTGTTCGGCGAAGGCGATACGTCGCTGCCGTATCGTCAGCATCCTTGCTCGCGTCATAAAATGGGAAAAACGCCCGGCGAATTGTACTGCGGAACACGTCCCGAACTCGTCGGCAACAACGAGTGTAACGAGAATGAATTTCACAACAATGATTTTGACGGCAATGTTTCTGACGATTGTTGTGCCGATGATGTTGACCAAGATTGGACAAACGATTTTCCCGAACGTGATTACGACAAAGAGAGTTTGCCGTTTGTCGTGATCTGTCCGACTTGCGGCGAGGCGTTTATTCCAACGTTTCCCGGAGGATGCCGTCATTGTCATTACGTCTGGGACAAATCCAAATCATTAAATTTTGCGGACAATGAACCATATTATGACCAACAGCATCATTCGCCGAAAGACGAAACCTTGGATGATGGTTTTATCGAATCGTCCGGTTTATCACTGCGGGAATCGGCGGTGATCATCATCGTTTTGGTACTGCTGATCGTTTTTGTTTTTTCTTACTTATGCTAAATGGTAAAATATTTGGCGACTGATTCCCAATATTTTACCAATCCAATGTGGTGTTGAAGACGATAGAGGTGGGCTTTTGCCATTCGACAATCGTTCTTGCAATATGGTTGCAAGGTTGCTCATTATGGTTTGAAAACTTTCGACTTGATGTTCTCCTTCTTGGTTTTCTGTGTTATCTTATGCCCTTATTTTCGTGCGTAACCCATCATCTAAAACATAAGGGCGCGTTTGGGGATTTTTCAAAAGTTTAGTTCAAAACTTGTTCGGCGTAATCATCCAATGTCAAACAACCATGTGTCGGCAATAATCGCTTTTCAATATTCTCACGCCGCAAACGCTGCTGTTCAATGTATTTTTTCATTCTCCAAATTCGTCTCACAAATTCTCCTTTATTAACTACTGATATTTTTAGACAAATTTTTTCAGACAGGATTAACAAGATTTTAAATTTTTGTTTCTCACAAAGGCACGGCGGCACAGAGGATTTATTTTTTGGAAACTTCGTTGC
>JAIRYX010000261.1 GCA_031267635.1 Planctomycetaceae bacterium | reverse complement strand
AACGACAACCCAAAAAAAATCAAAAAAATACGTGCCACTATCAAAAAACTCTTGCAAAGCACCGCGTAATATTTGTGTTAATACTTTTGCTTCTAAAAACCCCACTTTCAACAAATTCTACCATTGAAAAATAAGGACTTGCTGATATTAGGGAAAAGTTTTTAGAAGTTCCCTATAGTTAATTTTGTCGAAAAATATTACTATTGCCGCCCTTATTTATAAATTATCCCTTAGTAGCCCAAATTGCCCCTCAACTATGCGCCCTTATTCCCTTATGTTTCGTTCAATTTTTTGAGGTAACAATCCATCATCTAAAAAATAAAGGCATAAGGGCGCGTTTGGGGGCATTGTTGGCTACTAAGGGGAACTTCTAAAAACATCATTTTCAACAAATGTGACCGTTGAAAAATAAGGGTTTACGAATATTTTGGGGATGTTTTTAGAAGTTTCCTAATGGAAATTTGATAAATAAGGGCTACAATAGTAAAATCTTTCGGAGAACCAGTCAATGAAGACATCATCATTCAGATTGTTGCCCAGTGTGGGTTTATTTGGCTTGGGAAACTGACGCTATCGTTTTCTATTGCGTTTGCAAATATTGTCCCCAAAAACGAAATAATCAGAAACGTTCTTCTTTCTACAACACAACTCATAGCTTTATTAAATTATTCTAAAAGGGAATCGTTTGATACGGTTACAACGATAGCGCAATCAAATAAAAGCATATCAAAGATGTTGCGGGAATCTACCGACTTTAATAAAAAGTTTTGAGATTGAAATGGGAATTTCCAATTTCGTCGAAAAGTGATTTGTCGGTAGAACGGATTGTGAGTTTTTTGGCGGTTGCGAAAAATTCTATTTAACGCAACGGGTTGAAGCTAAATATATTTTTTATTTCGTTGTCCGACAAGAATTGTTGAAAAATTGTCTTCAGGCCGAAACAAAGAGGGAACATTTTTTTCGCGTCTGCGTAGTAAACATAGTAACCAATGCAAAACGGTTGCAAAGTGATATGTCGCGTAGTATAAAAGAAATGCCGGCTGTTGAAGTGATAATCCCAAGTCAGAGTTTTGGGGACAAAATGGCTTGGTTTTTCGCTTTACGTTGAAAAGGATCGTTTATGCCCTCTGGACGGGATTTTACATCGGATCGCCGAACAAACACGAATCGCAAAAATGCGTTTTGCTCTTTCTGCCGAAAGAGTTACCGCGAAGTAGGACCGCTTGTTGAAGGTCCCGGCGATGTTTACATTTGCGGCGAATGTATTGATTTGTGTCAAACTATTTTGACGCAAGAACGTAAAAAACGCAATGTCGCGGAAAAAGGAAATAATAAAATTCCTTCGCCGCGTGAAATTGTCAATCAGCTTGGTCAATATGTTGTTGGGCAAGAGCACGCGAAAAAAGTGTTAGCGGTTGCGGTTCATAATCATTATAAACGATTGATCGCCTCCGAACAAGCGGACGATGTTGCACTCGAAAAATCGAATATTTTACTCATCGGTCCTACTGGTTCAGGAAAAACGCTGTTTGCGCAAACGTTAGCGAAAATTCTCGATGTGCCGTTTGCTATCGGCGATGCAACGACATTGACCGAAGCGGGATATGTCGGCGAAGATGTAGAAAATCTTTTGCTCAAGTTGCTTCATGCTGCCGACTTTGACATTGAAGCGGCACAGCGCGGTATTATTTATATTGACGAAATTGACAAAATCGGCAAAACAAGCCAAAACGTGTCGATTACGCGGGATGTTTCCGGCGAAGGCGTACAACAGGCGCTTCTCAAAATGCTGGAAGGAACGATTGCTAACGTACCGCCGCAAGGAGGACGTAAACATCCTGAACAGCAATATATCCAAATCAACACGACAAACATTTTGTTCATTTGCGGCGGAACGTTTGTCGGACTTGACGATATTATTGGTCGGCGACTCGGCAAAAAAACGATTGGATTCGGGCATGGAGTTATTACGGTGGAAACCATTCAACAGGAACAAGACCCACAATACTTGTCGCAACTGGTTTCGGACGACATTCTTGAATTTGGTTTAATTCCCGAGTTACTGGGACGTTTACCGGTCATTGCAACGCTTAATCCGCTTGATGAAGCCGCATTAATTCGCGTTTTGCAAGAACCGCGTAATTCGCTGATTCGACAATACAAAAAGCTGTTCCGTATGGAAGAGGCGGAATTGACGTTCACTGAAGGAGCAATGCGTGCGATTGCGGAAAAAGCACATGCGAAAAAAACCGGCGCACGCGGTTTGCGGTCGATTGTCGAATCACTGATGCTTGATCTCATGTTTGAACTTCCCGATCTTCCGCCGGGCGCGCAATATGAAATCACAGAAGAAATCGTAGCTGGTAAAAAAGACATTCTCCTGCTTCCCACGCGAAAAAGTGCGTGAGGATGGGAAATGCGAATAGACTCCTTACACTTGAAAATTCGGTTTTTAAGACAATGTTCATCATGTCACCAAAGTTTTAACGTCCCTTTTTTAATAAAAACTGAATTTTAAAGTGTGAGGAGTATCTTTTCTTGTTTATTTGGCTACAATGTCTATGAACAGTTACAAAAATCCAAAACATGAAAGATTTTCTACCCTCGTAACGAATTTGTTATTATGGAAAAAGAATTAGATATTGATCGTGAAAAAGTTATTGAATACCTAACAATATTCTTGATCATAGAGTGTGTAATTTGTTGTTTAACAGTGATAGGTATTCTCGTCGTAGTTGCCTATTATTATTGGATTTCCAAATGGGTTTCGCCAACATTGTACGCCAATACGCTCAAGTATGGGTTAGACGATAAAACGTTGCGTGTGGAACAAGGTATTATCATTCGGAGAAGTATGGCAATTCCTCTTGATCAAATTACAGATATTAAACTCACGCAAGATCTGTTGATGCGATACGTCGGGATATGGAAGTTAGTGATTCAAACTGCCGGATCGTCTTTTCCCGAAGCAATACTCGTCGGTCTCGTCAATCCAAAACAAATTCGTGATGAAATCCTTGACGCAAGAAACACGTACATTAAATCATTAAAGTCAGCTTAATAGACGTCCAATGAAATCCCAAAACAGAGATGATGTCAGTTATACGCAGAAAAGTTTCATCAATAGTCATTGGGGAAAATGGATATTCATACTTTCCGGTTCTGTTATGACCGGCATGTTTCCCACTTCGGCAAACGTTTTCTATCTTTTATTAGGAGAATTATGTTCTTTCATCGTTTTGTGCGTGATGGTTTATAAATTTCGTTTTCTGAACATAGTTTTTTCAAAGCCAAATATTTTCTTTTTCTTACTTTCTGCGATTTTTGTTCTCTTTGCCGCGCATACCTTTTCTGTATTTTTGTTTCGACGTTTTTCTGAAGTTTTAACTCGTATTAACGTACCTCAACACGCCGCTTTTTTACTTCCATATTCTTCCTGGTTTATAATTGCTGCCGCTACTGTTGCGTTACCTGCGATTTTTGTATTTATGTATGGATTTTTAAGCCGCTTTATTCCAGCGTGCCGTGAATGGATAAAAAATTTAAATCTCGTGGAACGCTTTTTTCTAGGAATCGGTTGTCTATCCTCGTTGATTTTCGTCGCCGTGCTTTTCAATATGACAAATTGTTTTTATGTCCCGCTAGATTCTCAAGGAAACATTATTAAATATGACGTCGTCTATACTTCCGATTCCGGGGCTATCTGTTACGATAACGCCTATATGAATATTATCCATGAGGAGAATGACTTTCGCCAACCGTTGTTTGGCGTTTTTGCTTTACCTTTCGCAACTTGTGCGAAAGTGCTTTCCAAAATTCTGTTTTGGTTTCCTCATAGCGATATGTTTTTTCTGGATGCCGTCCAAATTCTTTTACTTTTGAGCGGATTTATCTTAATCAGCCGAATACTCGGATTATCTGGAATCAGTCAGGCGTTTTTTCTGACTCTTTCCGTTATGGTTTATTCTTTTGGGCTTTTCGCTTTAATGATGGAACAATATATTTTTGCGCAGTTTTGGCTTGTTCTGTTTCTTTATACGGCGGTTCGTAAAAAAAATAACGATGATTGTTATTGTCTTATTGCGGCAGCCGGCTCGTTAATGACAAGCGGCATACTATTCTTTTTGTTATCGTATGGAAAAGATATTTATACAAAAGTCAAAAAAATATTTGCCGCCGGAATAAAATTCTTTGCGGCGATTTGTCTCTTTGGAGAATTGCCGCGTATTTTAAATATCGTTCACACATCTAACGATTTATTGTCTTTCGCTGGTACAAAACTAACGCCCTTTGAAAAAACGCTTCAATTTTTTAATTTTATTTCTGGTTATTTTGTCAAACCTGCTACAGTGATTGTGGAGCAACATCACCGAGACTCGTTCGACAAACCAATCATCGAGTCGGCGTCTTATTTTTCTTATTTCCTTGCTCCGGCGACTACATTCAATTTTCTCGGTATTTTACTATTGGCAATCGCCGTTTTAGGTTTCGTTCTCAATTATAAAACCGTTTTTGCAAAAATTTGTATGTTTTGGATTTTTTACTCGTTTCTCATTCTTTGCGTGGTCGGTTGGGGAACGCATGAAAACGGTTTGATACTTTATTCTCTCTATTTCGGCTGGGCATATTTTTCTTTGATTTTTATGGCAATCGAAAAGTTTTTTCAAAAACAGCAAACAATACGGTATGTCATTTATTCTGTTCTGATTGTTGTTCTTGCCGTCGTCAATTTTTCAGGAATATATGACCTTATGAATTTTGGTACCCAATATTATCCTGTCAAATAAAAATGCTGAAATATCTGAAATTACTACGGATTCACCATTATATCAAAAATGGGCTGGTTTTTTTTCCGCTTGTGTTCAGCGGTCGCCTTGGAGAAATCGGATTATTATGTTCCGTCATTTGTGGAACGGTGGCTTTTTGCTTGGTTGCGTCTATCGTTTATATTTTGAATGATATACGCGACGCGGAAAACGACCGGCAACATTCGAAAAAATGCCGCCGTCCCATTGCCAGCGGGATCGTTTCCATTCCGGCGGCTTGCGTAACGGCATGTTTTCTATTTGTTGCCGCCGTCATGTTTCAATCTTTTGCGAACGCTGTTAAGCCGTCGGTATGGTTTTTGCTGTTCGGCTATTTAGGACTCAATTTGGGATATAGTTTTGGCTTGAAAAATATCCCTGTCATTGATATTGTGATTCTTGTTTCCGGCTTTTTGATACGGGTTTTGTACGGCTCCGCTGTTACAGGAATTGAGATTTCCAATTGGCTGTACTTGACTGTTATTTCCTTATGTTTTTATTTAGGATTGGGTAAACGCCGCAATGAATTATCGTCGCAAGCCAACGGCTCTTCCCGTAAAGTTCTTCAATTGTATAATCGTGAATTTTTAGACAAGAACATGTATGTTTGTCTTGCGCTGACGATTACATTTTATGCGTTGTGGACAGTGGACTCGCTTACAATCCAAAAAACAGGTAATTCTAATTTGGTTTGGACAGTTCCGCTTGTCATCGTGATTTGCATGAAATACAGTTTAAATATCGAAGGAAATTCCGACGGCGATCCGGTCGAAGTCATTTTAGCGGATCGATGGCTATTGGTTTTAATTTCAATTCTCGCCGCCATTATGGTACTGATAATTTATCTATAGTTGAAGTCGGTTTTTCAGTTATCTTGAACAATGAAAGCAAATACCTGATAATCTCTGCGATTCATTTAAAAAACAGGAAAAAACGCATGACAACACTGACAGACGATGAATCTTGGATGGCACGGGCGATTGGGCTTGCGCGGCGCGGCGAAGGGTTGGTCGAACCGAACCCGATGGTCGGTTGCGTGCTTGTTGCGCCGCGCGACGCTACGCCGAAACACGGTACGTCGGAAGTCATCGGCGAGGGATGGCATCACGCATTTGGATCTCCGCACGCGGAAGTGGAAGCGATCCGCATGGCGAAGACCGCCGGAAAATCCACAGTTGGCGCGACCGCTTATGTTACGCTTGAGCCGTGTTGTCATTATGGAAAAACGCCGCCTTGTACGTTGGCAATTCTCGAAGCGGGAATCCGCCGCGTTGTCGTTGCGATGCGCGACCCTTCCGTTCAAGTGGACGGCGGCGGAATCGCCCAACTGCAGGAAAACGGCGTCGAGGTCTCGGTCGGATGTCTTGAGCCGGAAACCCGTGAATTAAACGCGCCGTATTTGACGCGGTTGGAACAATGCCGCCCTTTCGTGATTGCAAAATGGGCAATGACGCTCGACGGGAAAATCGCAACGCATACCGGCTCAAGTCAATGGATTTCGTCGGAGCAATCGCGTGCAATTGTCCATCGTTTGCGGGCAAGATCGGACGCAATTCTTGTCGGCAGCAATACCGCAAATCGGGACAATCCGCAATTAACGGTACGTTTGCCGAACATTGCTCACCGTTCTTTTTCGGAAAGATTGGCGGAAGAAAAGCAGACGTCGCAACCGTGTCGCGTGCCGTTGCGAATCGTGTTGGATTCCGCCGCGTCGCTTTCGCCGACAAGTTGTCTCGCAACGACAGCGCAAGACATTCCGGTCATCGTTGCCGCAAGCCGCGAGAAATTGCAGTCGCAAAATTCCGCGAAACAAAACGCGGAAACGCTGGAAATTCGCGGTTGCGAAGTGTTACAGCTTTCCGGAAAAAATCATCGTGAACGAATCGCGGAACTTTTGAAAATCCTTGCCGAACGAAACGTGACCAATCTGCTTGTCGAAGGCGGCGGAACGCTACTCGGGTTGCTGTTTGACATGCAACTCCTCGACGAAGTTCACATTTTTATCGCTTCCAAACTTATCGGCGGACAAAACGCCATTTCGCCGGTCGGCGGCGTGGGGCTGGAAAAGATGGCGTTTGCCGCACAAATTGTCAATCTCACGGTGGAAAAAATTCACGGCGATATTTATTGTTATGGAAGAATTAAGCGATGAAGTCATGCGGCTTTAGACGTCGCCCTTAAATAAAATGAATCTGTTCGCTGAACTCATGTTACGCATGAGCTATCGTAACTATTCAGCCCAATAAATCCGCACTGGGCGTCTGAATATACTTATCACACTTGAAAATTCGGTTTGAAGATAATGTTCTTCGTTTACCATGTCCCCAAAGTCTCTTTTGTCCCTAATGCCCCTTTGAGAACGCAAACCAAAATTCAAAGTGTGA
>JAIRYX010000251.1 GCA_031267635.1 Planctomycetaceae bacterium | reverse complement strand
AGGAATCAACGATTGCCTGGAACAAATTGATCAACAATATAAAGAAGAAGTCGCAACACTCATGAATCCGGAATTCCAAAACTTCAAAAACTATAAAATATTGCTTGCGTAAGGTATATTTTTTCCTAAATTTTGTACATTTCAAGAAAAATGGATTTCGTAAAAACACCTAATTTACTTCATTTGTTTATTTTGATGTGTATTTTTTACTCCTCACGCTTGAATCTTCGACTTTTAAGACAGCATTGATCGTTTATCATGTCCCCAATGTCCCTTTTAAAAACTTTTACGTGTGAGGAGTAGAAAATAATTCCTCAAATTGCTCTTGCCGCTCCTGATGATTTTTGTTACTATTCGCGGAATGAAACATTTTACACGATTTTTGTAACATTCTTTCTCAGGAAGGGAACACGATGTTCACCAAAACAATGGACGTTAGCACAAGCGGATTGATGGCACAACGCGCCCGCATGGACGTTATTGCCGGAAATCTGGCGAATATCACAACAACGCGAAATGAAAAAGGGGAACTTAAACCCTATGAGCCGCGTTTTGTCGTGTTTCAAGAAGACCCGAATAAAGGAACGAATAACTCGGTCGGCGTGCGAGTCGCGGCAATCGGACGAGATACCGAACTGCCGCCGATTAGAAAATTTGATCAGCAGCATCCCAATGCGGATAAAGACGGCTATATTTACTTGCCGCGTATCAATATGATGACGGAGTTTACAAACGCGATTGAAGCATCGCGGACATACGAGGCGAATCTCGGCGCGATTGAAATCTCCAAGTCGATGGCGAATCAAACGTTGAGGATTATCACATGATAGGATTGGAGGGTGTTTCCAATTTTGGAAACGGCAATTTGGGAATTGGCGGACTAAAACCACGAACCGGCAATCCAATTGATTTTGTAACGGAACCACTCGCGCCGGGCGAACAGAAAAGCGTGTCGTTTCGTGATTTGTTGCTCGGATCAATTCAAGAAGTCAACACGATGCAACAAAACGCCGATGTTGCAGTCGAAACAATGCTCACCGGCGGCGACATTGGAACGGCGGAAGTGCTAACCGCCGTCCAAAAAGCGGATATCGCATTCAAACTCATGATGCAAATACGCAATAAACTTGTTACTGCGTTTCAGGAAATTCAAAATATTCGGGTGTAACTGGAAAAGGGGTTCTGACCTTGACAATGCTTTCATCACGCCCCAAAAGTCCCTTTTGTCCCTAATGTCCTTTTTCAGCAAAAATACCTTTTACTGAAAAATGCGGACATAATCGACGATCATTTTCAAGGGCAAAGAATCTTTATCCACTCCTTTCGCTCCGCCCCATGCGCCGCCGAATGCTAAATTCAGTTTGACATGAAATGGTTGATCCAAAGGCCACGCTTCCCAACCCGGTTCGTCATTTTTTACGGTGAACACTTTTTTGTCGTCAAAATACCAGTCGATATGGTCTTCAAACCATTCCACCGCGTAAACATGGAAATCAGCTTGAGGATGTTCATAAGTAATCGACGTGCCGCGTCCGCTTTTTTTCACATGGTTGTACTTTTCTGTGTGTAAATTAAAATGGAGTTTGTTCGGATCAAAGCCGACATGTTCTAAAATATCAATTTCTCCACTTTTGGGCCAACCGCCATATTTTCCGTTAGTCGGCATCATCCAAAACGCGGGCCACGTTCCTGTACTCGACGGAATTTTTATTCTCGCTTCAAACCGTCCGTAAAGCCAATCTCCTTTTTTCGACGAGTGAATACTTGCCGACGTTATTTCGTGTTCTTTTCCGTCAATCACGGCGTTATCTTTTCGTGCCGTGATAACCAAATGACCATCACAGACTTCGGCGTTTTCAATTCGCTCGACCGTGTAATACTGTAACTCCTTGTTGCGGACATATCCTTTTTCATAGTTCCATTTGGATTTGTCCGGCAATCCTTTACCGTCAAACTCATCCGCCCAAACGAGTTTCGTGAACTTTTCCGACCCACCGGAAAACGGTTTCACATCTTGTGTCGGCTCCGCAGCTTTGAGCTGCAAAGTTATGCCGCATATCACAGCAAGCACGAGGAATACAATTTTTTGTGTTTTCATAAATTTTCTTTCGTTCAATCGAAGTGAAAAGTGGTGTGTTATTTTTCATTAGACTGTATTTTATCAGAATGACATACGGTTTTCAAGATTTAACTAAACTTTTGCAAAATTCTTAAAAGGTGTTATTACTGAACTTTTGTCCATTCACATCCAATCTCTTAAAATAAGTAGTAACTATTCAGGATTAAACTGAATAAATCCGCACAAGGCAACTGTACAGTGACCGTCCATTTTACCGGAAAGTGTTATTATTGCCGCCCTTATTTTATAAAATTCCCTTAATATCCCGAATTGTACCAATATGCGCCCTTATTTTTCGTTCAAGTTTTTTTTGGTAAAACAATCCACATCTAAAAATTAAGGCGTAAAGGCTGCAATAGTAAAATCTTTCGGGTAACCAGTCAATGGAAACATCGTCATTCAGATTGTTGCCCAGTGCGGATTGATTTGGCTTGGAGCGGCTGAATAGTTACAATAAGTATTCAAACGCATATTAAATTGTTCTACAAAAGTTACTGATTCATGTTGCCGAGACGAACGAGCAATGTTTGCATGTGTTTCGCGGTTGTTCCGGTAAAGTCCAGTCGTCCAAGAATCCAATTGATCATATGTTACGCAACGATTCTTTCAGCATAGCGAGGCAATTTTCGTCAGATGAAAAGGTTCCGTACTTGTCCAACGTTTGCGATAAATTTCCACAATCTTCTCTGCGTTCCAGAATATACTGTTGCTCACGAGCATTTTACGCGGTTCCGTATCGTTCTGATATTTCCACAAGATCACCATGCGAACCTTGTGCATAACATTCGGAATCGTAACATTCACTGCAAGATACCTTGGAGAACGTATCAAAAAACAAGCAACATCAGCTTCAATACGCTAAAAACCAACCTCTACGATGAGAAGCACAGAGCCAATCAGATAAGTAGTAAGAGAGAAATATCCATGAATTATAGAGACTTTAGTGGTATTGCCACTAAAATCCCTTACGTTCCCAAATATCCCTCACGTATAACAACCATCTATTGGAAATGAAGCCGACGTAGTCTTTACATTGGGAAATATTTATAGAAAGATACTAAAAAACTTCGTGAAAAATGCCGGAATAATGCGATTTTAGCGGTGCGTCATTTATCTACAAACTGATCAACGGAATCGAAGTGATGTTGTTTCTGATCAAGCAAGACTGTAGGATGAGGGTGCGTTTTGTGTGGAAAATCAAGTTGAAAACTTATGTTTGCATTTTCTGGCGTATCATAAGCTGTCGTGTTTGCACTTTCTGTCGAGGTTTCCAAATAAAATGTGTTTTCATCTTTCGATAAAACGCTGCCTTGTAAGATATTATCACGTTCATTGTTATTGTTTGGAATGTTTTGTGGAACAATGTATTTACCGAGCGGTCCATTCAATAATGCCGGAAGGAAAACCAAGTCGCCGATTAACGAGACCGACAAAATCGCTAACATCATTATTCCAAACATTTGCGTTGGCGTGAATGTGCTGAACATAAACGCCGACAAGCCGCATCCACCAATTAATGTCGATTGCGTCATTGCCGTCGCGCATCGTTCGTATGCCGTCAACGCCGCGTCGCGCGGTTGCATGCCGTCCCTAATGGCGTTACGAAACCACGTTACATAATGTGCCGTATTATCCACCGCAACACCGAGCGCAACACTTGCCGTCATCATCGTTCCTACATCCACTAAAATCCCGCGCCAACCCATGTAACCGAACACGATCATTACCGGAAAGATGTTCGGTAACATGACAATAAAACCGGCTTTGATGTTTTTCAAAATAAGACAAAAGACAACCGCAATTGTCACAAACGCCATGATTAAACTAGTGAACAACCCGTTAATCAATTTGTGTTGCGTCTGATAAACAAGCGGCACCATGCCGGTATAAGAAGCGTCAATTCCTTTGATTGTGATATTTTTCGCAACGGCGGCGGGACTGTTGATATTGTCACCCAGCGGATCGACGATTGTGCGAATGTTTTCCTGCGTGAGAACATTTTGCACACGCTCTTTGACATCGTCAATTAACTTGGAGTAATCAATGTTGTCGATTTCTTTTTTTCCGGACGCCGCCAAATCTTCCACATCGGTCTGACGTCTCTGATTGCCTAACGCCCAAACACGCGCACTAATACGCCAAAGATCAATTCCGTGCTGTTTTTTCCACCTGTGAGCGATTTCACGATACGGTGCAATTACGTCGGCGGGAATCCGCTCGGTTCCTTTTCCATCGGGAAGCTCAATAAGTTGCGCGATTTTGGTGATTCCGTTTGTTTTCAACCAATTCGTTTCTTCTTTCGGCAAATTGAGTTGATCGACTGTCGGATCGCCCGCAAGTTCTACTGTGACTAAATCTCGAATGGCGGGACGGTTTTTATCAAGTTTGACATTTGCCGACGTTTCATAAATCTTGCGTTTCGCGCTTCCGCCGAGACCGCCGGATTCGTACAATTCATTTGGTAACCGTGCCATCGTCGCCGCCGAAAGGACGCCGCCAATCTCCGGCATTTCGTCCGATTTCAACCGCGCCGCGATTTCCTCTACCAACCGCAATCGCTGGACTGTCGTTAGTTCACACATTGCGTTGTCAAATTTGAGAACAATTTCCATCGGCACAAGCGGTCCGATATGTTTTTCTAACCAAGCGTAGCTGACAATAATCGGCGCATCTTTGGAATAGAATTTCATCATTTTGACTTCGGGCGTAATCTTGTACAAACCGACTCCTAGCAATAACATAATCACCGTACAGACAATAGCGACAGGATTGCAATGGTTGATAATCCTTTGTCCAAGAAATCGCCAGAATTGAAGAATCCGCGAATGTTTTTCTCCCTTTTCTAATTTTTCACCGACGTGAATTTTCGCGTATTTTTTCGACGGGAAAAAATAGAGCATTGCTGGAAGAAATAAAAAGATCATCAACAATGTCCCCAATACGCCGAATGCCGAATAAATCCCAAACTTTTTAATTGGTATAAGCTCGCTGATTCCGAGCGACGCCAAGCCGAACGCCGTTGTCAACGCCGCGATAAAACAAGGAAACCAACCTAGTTTAATCGCTCTTTCCGGCGCACCGATCAGTCCGTTTTCACGCACTGCGTCGTGATAATAATTGATAAGATGAATCGCTCCCGACATAGCAAGAATATAAATCAACGCTGGCATACTCAACATAATTGTATCGCAATGACTACCGGTCATGGAAACGAACGCCAATGAAATTCCCGCCGAAAGAATCGCCACGCAAAACACCAGCGTTGTCAACCGGATACTGCGAAAACAGGCATAAGCGAGTCCCAAACCAATCAACGCGCAAAAACCGGCAAGTCGATATAAAGTACGTTCTCCTTCGGCGGCAATTGAAACGTTATCAACCGGAGTTCCGCCGATAATCACGCCGGACGTATCGGTTTTGCGACCATACGCCATTTCCTGAATCATTTGGGCAAAATTATCAAATGCTTTTTGAACTACCGTTCTATGGTTTATCGGAAGAATCGGTTCAATACCAAGCTCTTGTGCAACATGGATCACTTGCGCGATAACGGCGTTTGCTTCTTTGCCTTGCGGTTTTTCTTTCAAATACGCCATCAATGCAGTATTCGAGCCGCCGTTCGGTTCAATCATCGTGCCGGACAAACGGTCGCGAATTTCTTCTTCGCTGATATCAGGATATTGTTCTTTCAACATCCGTTTCAATCGCGGATAGGTCATCACCATTTTAAAATAGTTTTTTTTCGGCAGATTTAACGATTCTGCTGCCT
This sequence comes from Planctomycetaceae bacterium, assembly GCA_031267635.1. Taxonomy (GTDB): domain Bacteria; phylum Planctomycetota; class Planctomycetia; order Pirellulales; family Thermoguttaceae; genus WRMR01. Next base: position 835 of record JAIRYX010000251.1, on the reverse strand, counting down.
CCGTGATTTGTGAATTTTGCGATGATAAGTTATTTTCGTTTTGTGATGAAACATTTGCCGTTTCCGTACTTGCCGTTACCGCATCGTTAATTGCGGCGGTCATTCGAGTGACGCCAGCTTGTTTTTCTTCTGGAGAAAACGTCTCCGAAGAATCTAAAGGACGAGAATTTGTTGCGCGGTCGCGAACCAGTGACGTATCAATTTCAGCAATAATCGGTTGCGGATTGAGCCAATCACTCATATTATTGATAGTCTGTTCCGGCACTAACCTTTGCGCAAATTGTTCAATTTTGTCTTCATCGTTTTTCATGTCGGGAAATGACTCTATTTTACAGCCTTCCCAGCTAATAACGACAAAACTTTCCATCGGAAAATTTTTCAAAAACCATTTATATTCCTGCGTTTGCGGGTCGTGAGCAGGTAGCCAGTCTTCGACATTATTGGTATTGCTTTTGAGCGTCCATTTGGTTCCGAGCCAAATAAACGAGAGCATAAAAACGACCACCAAAATAATCCGAAAACCATGATTGCGATAAAATAATGAGGATTGAGCCATAATATCTCTCCTTTGGATTTGATACTTTTTCACCGTCAGAGTTTGACGAAAATGTTATTTTCTATTTATATAGGATACACACTTTCGCCATTTTGTCCATAACACGGCTTAGATTTTTATCAATAAAAAATCAGGGTGACTGAATAGTTACAAATAAAATATTTTGAAAAGTCTCAAGAAAATTTCAAAATATCCCATAATTCCCCTTTGAAGATTCTGAACCTTGGCATATAATAATAGTCATTCAAGTTTAACTGTTAGGCAAAAATTAATAGTGAT
>JAIRYX010000245.1 GCA_031267635.1 Planctomycetaceae bacterium | reverse complement strand
ATTGCAACTCCTATAAACAACAATACCCCAATCAATAATCTCAATAAAAAAATGCGCGTTACAATTGCAGCACTCGCAAACTAAATGGAAAAAAAATGGGTTAGAGAAAAGGTCTAATATATTTTTCTCGCTTTTAAAGTCGGGTTTATGAATGGAGATCAAATCGGATTTTACGATATAACGACGCCAGTGAAAACCGCAATGTCAAGTGCAATGAGCATAACTATTCAGTTGCCCAAGCCCCCAATAGATCCGCACTTGGCAACAATCTTAATGACGATGTCTCCATTAGCTGGTTACCCAAACGATTTTACTGCTGCCGCCTTTATTTATCAAATTTTCCCTATTCTCTATTCTCTATTCTCTATTCTCTATTCTCGTTCCATTTGTTTTGATAACAATCCATGGTCTAAAAGACAAGGGCATAAGGGCGCATATTGGGGGCAATTGTTGGCTACTAAGGGGATTTTATAAATCAGGGCTGAAATAGTTGATATTTTTCTGTAAAATTGACTATACTACGAAGTTCCTCAATTTCTCTTGATATGAAAAATGTCAAGCGAAATTGCGTGACTTGGTAATAGTTACGAAAAATTATCCGATAAATTCGTACTTTGCGTTATGACAAGTGTTGAAGATTTCGGATACCCAAAAACACAATAAACGTACTCAATGTGTGTCATCAAGTTGAGTTTTTTAGAAATTGGTCGCACAATTCATGACTTCTAGTCATTATAATTTTGTTATAATCGCAACCATTTTCATCTCAATCGCTTAAAACGATTGGAATTTTTGTTTTTTGGAGATGAATTTGTGAGAATCGAAAAATCTTTTGAATTCGTCGGGAAAAAATGTTAGATTATAGGGAACTTCTAAAAACCTCACTTTCAACAAATTCTACCATTGAAAAATAAGGACTTGTTGATATTGGGAAGAGTTTTTTAGAAATTCCCTATAATGATTGGTTGTCTCGAAGAAATTTTTTTACGGGTAAAACATGAACGATCCTAAAACGATAGTATTGCTTGGTGGAGTCTTAATTGTTTTGACAATAGCGAGTTACGTCGTTTGGGTTTTGCGAAAACGGCGAGACGTCGGGATTGACGCGGCAGTGCTCGATACATTTCGTTCCCGAATCCATGCGTGGTGGTTGCTTTTCGGAATGCTGGTCGGTGCATTTTTGTTCGGGCGGATTGCGACAGTTTTGTTATTCGGACTGATTTCATTTTGGGCATTACGCGAATATATCACGCTAACCCCAACCCGCCGCGCCGACAACACGACCCTGTTTTGGGTCTTTTTTCTCTGTACGCCATTGCAATTTTTGCTCGTTGCAATTGATCCCGCTTGGTTTGATCAAACGTTTTACGTTCAACCGTATTACATTTTTTCCGTATTCGTGCCGACGTACGTTTTTTTGATTATTCCGGCGGCAATTGCTATTTCCGGCGACTCGCAACATTTTCTGGAGCGAGTCGCAAAGATTCAGGTTGGGCTTTTGATTTGTGTTTACAGTTTCAGTTACGCTCCAGCTTTGTTGACGTTGAATTTTCCAACGCCGGAACATCAGGAGCCAGTCGGAACAGTAACCAGCGCCTTGGAAGGCGGATTAGGTGATAATGCTGTCGAATCGGCAATTAAAGTCGCTGCGCAAACGGTCAGTCCGGAACATTCCGGCGAAAACAACCCTTTATCAGAAACACAAACTCATAATCATCAGCAAACAACAGAACAACCGTCACAACCCTCTGTGACACAAGAAAAAAATAAGCCGATTCCGCCTCTGACAGGACGACCGCTTCGATTGCTTTTTTTCTTTGTGTTGATTGTTCAAACAGGCGACGTTTTCCAATATTTGTGGTCGCACATTCCGCGCCGTCATATTATTGCTCCAACAATCAACGCGACACGAACTTGGGAAGGCGTTTTAGGAGGAGCGGCAACCACATCTCTTTTAGCCGCCGCACTTTGGGGTGTAACACCATTTCCCGAATGGTGGCAAGCCGCCGTCGCGGGATTACTCATTTCGCTGATGGGATTTGCCGGAAATCTCACGATGTCTGCCATCAAACGCGATAGAGGCGTTGAAGATTACGGTACGCTTATCGAAGGTCACAACGGCGTACTTGACCGGATTGATTCCCTTTGTTTCGCCGCACCGGTTTTTTATCATTTTGTCTTGTTTTGCCTGCATACCGATTAAAATCCATGTATTCGTAGTAACTAGGATTGTCGCAACCTTTTATCCGATCACAGTGTTGTGAAAATAGTGAGAATGTTTGCAATCATAAAAACAGCATAAACAGTTCTGTTTTTATTGCAATGCATCTTGTAATAAGGTATCAGCATCTTGTTGCTTTTTTTGTTGCAATGCATCTTGTAATAAAGTATCAGCATCTTCATCTTGTTGCTTTTTTTGTTGTCTTTCTATGATTTGTTTGTGTATTTTTTCGGCAGATTTAATATCCCAAAGTTGTAAACGATCACCAACTTGTACCATAAATTTCTTATTATCAGGCGAAATAATGACACCAAAATCTCTGTCATAATTACCCGGTATTTTGCAGATATTATTACCGGTTTTCAAATCGTATATTTGAAATGAATCGCCTTTACGATTCAACCGTGCCAAATAATTCCCATCAGGAGATATTTGTAATTCCTCGTCTTGATCGTATATACCGTAATCTTTGAGAGGAATAAAATTATCTTTTCCAATGACAGTAACGCCGACGGTTGTGTTTTCTTTTTTATCTTCATCTACTGTTTCACAACGTATTGTCATTAGTTCGCCATCGGTTGTGAAATGAAAGAATTTGTAACCGTCTATGTAAGGTTTTGGCAATTGCTTCTTACCCTCCTTATCAAGTATGTCATTTGCAACATTCACTATTTGTTTCTTGATATACGGAGTAGAGTAAGAAAGCAGATTTCCAGAATCAATTTCCGAGCAACTAATAACTTTAATTATAGAATCAGCTAACAATACTCGTTTTCGGTCAGCAGAGATAATTGCTGTACCATAGCCTTGGGAGCGGAAGACATTGGCATGCATATCTCCTCGTGTTCTGTATCCTAAAGTCAGCAATAATGCATTCTCACCTCCTTCTGATACTTTTTTTAATTGTTCTTCTAACATTTTTTCCGTTTGTATATCGAATATTCCTGCGTCTATCTCTTCCCACTTATACACTTTTGTTCCGTCCGGTGAAAAACAAATGCATCCCTCATCCTCATATACTTCTTTTCCTGTCATTATATCTATAATTCCATTTCCACTTACGCCCCTAACTAATATTTTTTTCCCATCGGAAGAAAATGTTGCAGTTGGGGCGAAGCTGTCGATATTTTTCAATTCTATTCCCTTTTCGACACTCCAAATTTTCCAACTACTGTCTGAATCTTTTGTGAGCAATAATTTACCATTGGGAGAAAATTCAGCATAATAAATATTAGATTTATTCTCGAATGTTTGCTCTTTTTGTCCAGTTGCAACATCCCAGATAACGGCTTCTTTCTTATCATCGCAGGCAGCGACAACTTTCTTGCTGTCCGGCGAAAATCTCAAAAAATGTACTTTTTGTTGTATCGTTTGTAATTTTTTCCCTGTTGCCGTATCCCAGATGATAATTACTCCATCGTCACTTGCGGCAACAAGCAATTTTCCATCAGGTGAAAATGCAACATGACGAATCAAACCCTTGTGAACGAGTTCGAGACATCCTGTATCTTCTGTTATCTTGAAAGGACTTACATCTTCTGCCTTCATGAATGAAACAGCAGCAAATGTGACGCCGACAAAGATAGCGGCGGTAAAAATGAAACGTAACATTGTAATGTTTCCTTGAAAAAATGTTAGTGTTTGGTAAATTGTTTTGTTCATGTTTGTAAATTTAGTTTAGTGGTTAAGGTTAATGTTTAATTTTGGAGTTTTCTACACCGAAGACTCCTGTTTGACATTATTTTGTAATATTTTAGCGGAATGTGCGTTTCAAACGAACTCACGTAACCTCATTTCCACCTAATTTTCCTAACAAAACAACCTCAGTAGCAAATGAATCACCAACCTACTAACCTCATTATTCTCACCACCATTTTTAATGAGGTAATGAGTTTTTTTTGTGGGGGCATTGCGGCTACTGAGGTTGTTTTGTTAGGAAAAATGAGGTTGTTATTTTTGTACATCGAAAATGAAAAAATGTCCATGAGCGGTTACAAAAAATTATATTGTTACAAATGGCTGAATTGTTCCGATATTGTTTATTTTGTCTCTTGTACTTCAACGATTTCGACCTTTATTATTTCGGCAAAACATACGAGATACGTTGTTTTCCTCACATCCCACGGATTAAACGATCCTTGATAGACTTCTGTGTTGTAGGCGCCTTGCAAATTTTTGAACCATACTTTGATACGGTATTTATCTTTGTCGCGAACCAGTTTTTTGATACTGTCTGTTTCACCGCTGATAGAAACGCTGCCCCATTTTGGTAAAATTCTACCCGTCATGTTTGCAACTAGTTTGGTCATATCATCCGGGTTATTGAACACAATGTTACAGGTAACATCAGGGAAGGGGGATTTAAACTCCTTGAAGTCTCCGAAAGGAATAAAGCCCTGACCAATGCGAACGGGAAAACTTGCGGTATAACCGTTGACCTTTACACTGGAATTATCAGGAGAGTAGGAATATTCCTGATAGAAGGTTTTGTTTTTGATTTCATTCTGCGTTGCCTCAATTTTTCTTTGTGTTTCTTTGAGTTGTTTTTCAATATCCGGCTTATCAAAATTATCCGCTCTACTGCGTTTGTCGATCAATTCATTTGTCTCACGCATCAAAGCCGCCGTTCCATATTTAAGCAAATTGTTCACCGTCGCTTCTTTACCTTCAAAACCGGCAACCCTTAAATACATATCCAAATCTACTTCAGCATTGTTTATTGCCTCTTGTTCTTTTTTCGTTGCGAACTCTACCGCATCAAGCGACCAAACACGAGCGAACTTATCGTCGCTTTGGGTAACAACCATCTTCCCATCAGGTGAAAATGCAGCGTACAACACCTTTACCTGCAACGGATGCTCCAATTTTTGTAATTCTTGTCTTGTTTTGGCATCAAGAATACGAACAAAATTATCGTCCGTGATAATTATTCTTTTACCATCAGAGGAAAATTCTACGGATTTTGTATATTTCCATGTGTGCAATTGTTGCCACGAAGTAATATCACGAGTATCCCATAGAGTCCAATTATACTCGCTTTTTGAAAGTATTTGATTCTCATTTGGCGTAAATTTCACATAAAAATCTGTATAAGAACGACCGTTACCAAACAACGGTTTTTTTGACATTAAATCCCAAATAACAGTTCCTCCTGATCCGCGAGTTACTACTCGTTTTCCGTCCGGCGAAAAATCAGCGGAATCTAAATACGGCACCTCAAAACGGGCTTCCTCACCATCGCCTTTCGTTGCGTTTGTTAGTGCTTCAAAAATATTCTCATTCTGTGTCTGCTCAACTTTTTTGACCGTATTGGAATCCCATATTGCGGCAAGACCTTTTTCTTTCGCTACAAGCAATTTCTTTCCGTCCGGCGAAAAGACCACCGAAGTAGCATGACCGGTAGATTCCGGGAATTTATTCAATTCCTTTCCCGTAACTGTATCAAAAACTAATACATTATCACGACCTCCAATAGCCAATCTTTTCCCATCCGGCGAAAATGCTACACATTCGGCATTTGGCGGTCGATATAATTCTTTTCCCGTTTCCGCATCCCAAACAACAGTCCCTGCACTATCGTAACTTGTAACAGCAAATTTTTTCCCATCAGGCGACACTACCACGGAACCTACTGTTGACGCCTCTATCTGTATTACCTCATCCTTTGTCCAATCAATAATAGTAATAGGACAATCTTGGTTGCCCGTTTTTGCAACTAACAACCGGTTACTATCCGGTAAAAAGAATAATGAGCAACGCCCAGTAACACTGTTTGACCAAGTATTTAATTTGAACGAAAAGTGAGAGACATTACCATTACTATCGTCGGCTCGCGCATAACCGGCAAGCAGTGAGGCAATGTTTAATTTTGAAGGTTTTATGTTTGCTAGCTCAAGTTTGTCATTTTCAGGTGCATCAGCAACTGCACCGCCATGCGATAAAAGAGGTAAGAGTTCATCAGCATTCGCCGCCGCCAAAGTCAATGAAATCATAAACAAAATAACTGCAACAAAAATTGTTTTAGTTTTTGGTAAATTTTTCATAATTTTTTGTTTCTTTTTGGGTAACAATTTGTTTTTTATTTTATCGCGAAATTCCGTGGTCTTTTGCGTAATTCCGTGTGATAAAAATAAGTTACATTCGGGTGAAGTAATACGAAGTTCTTCATTAGCGGCTAAATCTCCTTATTGTGTCATAAATTCTCAAGCCGGTATCAACTGCTCTTTCTACATCATTGACATCAACTCTTCTGCGTTGTTGTCCTTGCTGTCTTTGCGACTGATTGAGTTGTTGGGGTTCTGTTTGTTCATTGAGTATTGATGTTATTGATTCGTCGGAGGACAAAAAGGACGGCAAATCTAATGATTGTGGATTAAGATTGTAAAGCCGTGTGATATTTTCTTCTTCGTGTGTAGCAATCAATTGACTGTTAGGCGAAAAGACAGGATTTGTTCCTTGAAATTTATACAAGATTTTACCCGTTTCGGTATCCCATAAATACGAAGTTTTATCATTAAATTTCCCTTCTTCTGTTGTTATTGTTTTACCATCTGGAGAAAATCGTGGTGTTATACCTTTGAACGAGTACAGAAATTTACCGGTTGTATTATCGTATAATTGCGAAATATATTTTTGGTAGTCTTCTGTTACAAATAACTTATCGTCATTAGAAAAAAACTTCGTCGGCAATTTATCAATAGAACCGTCACTTCTGGGTTCTTTTGCTTTTCGAGTATATTCGATTTCATCTGGATTGAGTTTTCTTTCTCTTTTTCCGTTTGGAAAACTCCAAAGATAATCGTCGAGCATTATTGATTTGCCGTTATTAAAAAAAGCAAAATAGGTACTTTCAACTTCCAATTCTTTTATTTCTCGTCCTGTTTTTGCATCCCAGATTTTCAACCATTCGAGACTGCCGGGAACAACATCTTTTGGAATTTTTCCTTGTGATCTCATTCGTCTTTCGCGGTTAATAAATTTTTGCGTTTCCCAATCCTGAAAGAATGTTACAATATAATTTCCGTCAGGTGAAAAAGCCGGTTGCTCACCGTTTAATACAAATTTTTTCTTTCCTGTTGTTAAATCCCAAATGGTAGTGATTGTTTTTGCGCCGCCTTGTCCTTGCATATCACTTGTTGCGATGAATTTATTGTCGTGTGAAAATACCGGATATTCGCCTCTGAGTTGAATGGAAGCGAGTTCCGCAGGCGGGGCTGATTCTGCCGTAACAATTTCTTGGGGGTTGTTGTCAATATTTTCATTGTTGGTATTTGATGAAGTTGGAATATTGGGCGTAGATTCATTTTGTTCTTTTTCATTTTTTTGTATTGTTTCAAGGGTTGCTAAAAGTTTTTTTGCGTCATCATGTCCATTGTCGGCGGCTTTACTTAACCATTTTACGGCTTCCGTTTCATTTTTAGGCGTTCCGTCTCCGTTCCAATAGAAGATGTAAAGACGATATTGCGCCTGAACAATTCCTTGTTCTGCTGATTTGATGTACCATTTGATTGCTTCGGGCTTATTTTCGGGAACGCCATCTCCTTTGAAATAGAAGTTGGCAATATTATATTGCGCGGAGGCGTCTCCTTGTTCGGCGGCTTTTCGAAACCATTCGAGAGATTCCGTCTTGTTTTGCTCTACCCCAATGCCTTGATAATAACAATCCCCAAGATTACAACAAGCCGGAGCAAATCCTTGATCTGCTGATTTACGATACCATTTAACCGCTTCGGTAGGGTTCTTGGGGATTCCATAGCCGTAGTGGTTGCAAATTCCCCGACAAAATTGAGCGGCGGCAGAATCGGTATTGGCATATTGTGCTGCTTTTTGCCAAAGTTCTTTCGCTTTGGGTTTATCAATGGAACAACCCTTCAATCCGTCATCATAACATAACGCAAGCCAACAAATCGCGTCAGGATTATTTTTTTCCGCTTCGGATTGGAGAACAGCAAACGGCGTAGATTGATTGACTACGGTGTTGTTTATAACAGTGTTGATATTATTGTTTGTAATGTTATTATCTATCGCAGGTTCAATTTCGGTAGCGGTTTTAGTTTCTTGTTCTTGTTGGAAGGGAGAATCTTTGATGACGAATGGTGGATCATTTTTCTCGGTTTGCGATTTGATGAATTGTTTATCTTCGTCGCAAAGTTGATCGATCTCAATGTTTGCTGTTTTGCCGTCGGATAAACCGATACTGACGATTTCGTTTTCAAGTTTCACGAAATCGCCTTCAATTTTATGCCCGCTTTTTGCTGTCCAAGTATGCGCATTAACTAATGGCACAAAGATAGTTGAAGCAGCAAGTGTTAAAAAAATAAAGTGTGTTTTAATAGTCATTTTAATGTTTTTGATTTATAAGGTTTTTGATGTTAATGGTTAAAAGTGTTATCATTTCATCCGAATGTTTTTTATTTGAACACGAAGGCACGAAACAACACGAAAAATTTTTCTGTTTATGATTGATGCTTGTGTATTTCGTGGTGAAAATAAAAAACAATTGACGGAATTGTTGCAAAATTTTTAATCCAAGTCTGGAAGTGTAACGTCGTATTTTTCGCAAATCTTTTGTATTTTTTTTACGTTTTCTTCAACATTGCGCGAGTTCGCTCCCAACTTTTGTAGGGATTGCGTACTGCTCATATTTGTTAAATTCGATGTACCAAGAATTCTAAGCCGGACACTTTCTGAATATTCCATGAATGCGTCTTGAAATTCTTTAGGGCAGTCGTTAAGTTTAAGTTTGCCTATTTCATCAAAAACTGGTTTGACGGAGTTAATATTAGCTCCACTCTGTAAAAAAGCCATTGTCGCTTTTTTTCGCAGTTGTTGATATTGATCCAAAACCTTTTCCATGATCGCACCGCGAGGTACTGTAAACTCAAAGTCTTCATCAATTTCTACAAATGTCCAATAATTGGCGGCATATCCGGCTCTTGCAAGTTCATCAATACCTAGAAATTCCACTTGGAGATTATCCCACCAATCTTTTTGGTGGTACGTAATTGTTCCACGATATTTATGCCCTAAAATATTACCTGTAGTTCCTTTAATTTCAGACTTATCAGTAATTTTGAATTTAGCGTATGGCTCTTCTTCTGTTCCATTTTCCGATATAGCAATTTTCACGCCCTTCTTACCTCCATACATGCCGTGAAAAGTCCAACGCAACGGACCATCATTAAATTCCCATTGTCGGGTACCAAATGTTTTCGGAATTGGTGTCGATGATTTATGATAATCTTCATAACACCTTACAATCTTTTCTTTTGTATCTTCATTTTCTTTTTGATTTCTATAATCATTGGGTTCTTGGTTTGCATCTTTGTAGGTCTTTGATATCTGAATTAGCTGAACAACTCGATCATTAATGACTCGAGGAGTTGGGGCAATGTCTTTAGGAACATCATTTCGTGCTTTATTACTAATGTACACTCTCCTTTTGAATGATGCGGGACACTCGTCAGACAGTTTATATGAAGAACCGCAAGTACATCCGTCTTTGCCTGCTTTTCCCAAATACCGTACAAGGAACCAGCGCGGAATACCTGCATCTGTTAGATCATAGTCAGATGTAAATGGTGCATTAGTCATGTACGCGCTAAAAAAACTATCACTGCCAGCCAATAACGCAACCTCCTCCGCTTCTCCAAATCCAAGCTTAACAGTATCTACCACTGCGTCCCATACAGTGGAACTTGATGTATCAGGCGTACCGTGTGACAACAATCCGCTAGGATTTATTTCTTGTGCGTAGAGTACCGTATTAAGTAACAAGCAAAATGTTAGCGTCATTGAAAGTGATATTAATTTTGTGGTAATTTTCATTTTATTTTTTACTTTGAATACGTTTTGAAATATACTACTGAACGGTAATCAACTAATATTTTTCTGATTGTTTTACATTTTGGGGGCGTTTGAGGGGGAAGTAATCAGTTATCAAAACCCTTATTTTTCAAGCCCCATCAAATACTGACAATCTCCCGTCCCTTGCGTCCTTAGTCTCTTTAATATCCACCTGATAAAATTAAAGAAATTAAGGACGCTTTGAAAAAATAAGGTTTTTGATTTCGATTCCTACGATTGGAGCTACCCCTAAAAAATTGGAAAAGGGGTTCAGTTTTGGACAAAATACCATAACGTTATCCGAGTACGTGTTAATTTAGCAAAAAAAAAAACATACAAGGGGTGTATGCTTTGTAATAAATAAAAAGAATATACTGACCTAATTTGTAACAGATTAGAAGTCGTTCCTAAACTCTAACTTATTGTAACGGAAGTTCCCTAAAGTAGTTTTAGTATCTTTGGCTGGGCGACTGAATCGTTACGGAGTTTTTTTCAGGGGCGACTTTCTCATGGAACTTCTTGTATTTTTTCCAAAATTTGTTACACTACACTGAAGAATGAGAGATTATTGAAAATAATCTCTTTGTTATGAAAAATACAAAACCTGCTTTTTCGAGAACTAGGAGCAAAAAATGAGTGAATACGAGAAAAATGACGTTAATCCATACGCCGCAAGTTATGTGGGAGATGATGATTCGTTCAGCGGTGGTACGCCGCAACACGTGCCGGACTATTTAGTTTGGGCAATTTTGGAAACCTTGTTTTGTTGCGTGCCGTTTGGAGTCATTGGTATTATTTATGCGGTACAGGCAAATTCCGCAAAAGGTTCAGGAAATTACCATCAAGCGGTGGAAAATGCAAAAAAAGCAAAAATGTACCTGATTATAGGTATCGTTGGTTGGGCGGTAATATGTGTTGCATATATTGTGATTTTCGGCATTGCAGCCGCCACTAATAATATAAATATGAATTAGTTGCCGTTTATTCAATGACGCAAAAAAAAACGCTCGAAAAAGAATTTGCTCGAAAATCTTTGTTTCGGCAAAATTTATTATTCTTCGTAGGAGGAATTACGGTTGGAATTTTGTTTTGCGGAATTTTGGCATATCGGCATCCAGCGGATTACGGTTTTCCCGCATGTCCGTTTCATACAGCAACCAATTTATATTGTCCGGGTTGCGGTTCGTTGCGGGCAACGCATTTTTTGTTGCGTGGTCATTTGATTGACAGTGTAAGATGTAATCCATTAGTATTATCGATGTTGCCGCTAATAATTTTTTCAGCGACAAGATGTTTTTTTGCGGCGTTTTTGCAAATCCGATTGCCGTTTCCGTATCAAAATGTGGTTTATTGGGCAGTTTTAGTCGTGATTGTCCTGTTTTTTATTGTTAGAAATCTGCCGTTTGAATTTTTTGAAATACTGCGTCCGCCGACGCTTGCTATTGTTGAAAATGCTTTTGGGGTTGGTTTCAAGTTTCATTTTGGGAGGGCATAAAATGCCGAAATGTGCATTTTGTCATTGTTTACTGGAAGAAAAAAAAGGGAACGTGATTCCCAATTATGCGTTCGCTTACGCTTTTCAACAAGGGTACACGCCGGAAAAATCTCCAAGTTGGCAAACGATGAAAGAAACGGCAATCAAAGCGACCACCGATTATGAAGCCGACTGTTCCGATCCGGTACTTGTTGAAAATTGGAAACGGCAACTCACGCTTCCGAATCGTCGCTTTCGCGTTTGTGATACTTGTTTTTCGACATTGCGTCCGTACCTTCCCGACAATCCCAAAGATATACCGCGAAATATTCCTTATCCTTCCGACTCCTCCGACTCATCACTTTCCTGGATTTTGCCGATTCACACTTCCGGTATTGCTATTCTCGCGAGTTATGCCGGATTGCTTGCTATTGCGGTTTTTCCAGCGCCGATTGCGTTGACACTCGGTATTATTGCTTTGATTCATCTCCGCAAACATCCCGAAAAGAAAGGAATGGGGCGTGCAATTTTTGCGATTGTTATGGGAACCATTTTTTCTTTGCTTTTATGCTTTTTTTTAATTGGATCGCTGTTATTTGGGTAGTGAGGAACAATGAAAACCTATCAAAATTCGTCGCAATGAAAATCTTATACTAGGTTGTTAAAGATTCCAAATGATAGAATTTTTCTTATCACAGTGAAATAGCCGTGGTTTATAATTTTGTGAAAAAGTATATTTACGGTTTTCTTTTTGACGTCGCCGACCTGATCTGTCCGCCAAACTGTTTGGCATGTCAAAAACCGCTTGATCGTGTTCATAAAAAACACTTGTTTTGCGATCTCTGTTGTGAAAAAATGATTGTTTCGTTGTGGGAATATTGTCCGCGATGCGGCGCTATCGGATTCTTAATGCCGGGCGGACATTCCAACAAAGACGGATGTTTTGAATGTTGGCAACAAACGTTTCAATTCTCTGGAGTTACGATTTTAGGAAAGTATTCAGAGTTATTACGTTTGGTGATTCTTCGGATGAAACATGATAGAGACGGTATTATTTCCAGCAACATGGCACGGCTTTTTATGTCGGTTCGGGAACAGGAATTACGGCACGGTACGCCGGATTTGGTTGTGCCGATTCCAATGCACTTTGTTCGCCGTTTTTTTCGCGGCGTCAATAATCCGATATTTTTTGCCAAAGAAATCGGAACCGAATTAAAAATTCCCGTATGTCTCAACTTTTTACATCGAACACGCTACACCGAACCGCAATTTAATCTCAAACCTAACCACCGTTTCAATAATGTTCGCGGTGCGTTCGCGTTTGTCGGACGAAAAGAATTACTTGCGGGAAAGCATGTTTTACTTGTCGATGACATTATGACAACCGGCGCAACATGCAACGAGGCGGCACGAGTGCTGCGAGAGGCGGGAGCGGCGTCGGTTCGTATCGCGGTTTACGGCAGAACAATGAAAGAAGAAAAACCATAAAAGGGAGAAAAGTTTTTCAGAAAAAAATAGAGAGATTTTTGAGGAAACCTCTTATCATCTCAATTTTAATTTTTTTTGCCACGGAACACGAGTTTATGACGAATATTTTAAAATAGAAATCCTTTTTCAAGAGTAATATTTGAGAGACCTAATGAAACAATGGCTTTATCGATTTGTCGCGGGAATTACAGGTTGTCTTTGGATATTTTACGTTTATTTACTTCTTGCTCGTTCTCCGTTTCGTGGGAAAATCCACGCGCCGGAATATGGCGTTCATGCTGTTTTTTTCTTTATCCTCGCGTTTATGACAACATGTTCGCAGCCGAAGCCGCGCATTTTCTGGACGCTCATGGCGTTATATCTTTTCGGTTGTTTTACGGAAATGGCACAACATTTTAATCCGCCGCGAACTTGCGGACTGGAAGATTTGTTGGAAGACGCGATTGGCGCGTCGCTGGGACTTGTCGCGTCGCTTCTTTGGATGAAATTACTCCGTAAGATTTTTTATTTGACACGAGTCGGAAAATAATTGGCGTATTTGAAAAGTTGTAACTATACTTCTCACGATTTTCAAGCGTAATGACCTCCACAAGTTGTTAAATCCCCTTTCATGTGTTTTTCAAAACAAGCCAATCGCCGAACGACGGGCAAAGCTGTGCGATGGCAAATAAAATTTTCGCACGCGCGGGAATGACGAGTTCCGGCTTGCGTTTTTCGCACGCTTTGAGGATTCTTTCGGCAAGATATTTCGGAGAAATCTTTCCGACTTTCACACCCGCGCCGGGTTGTAAAGCATTTTCGGGGACGCCTGCGATTCCTTCCAATTGATACAAACGCTCCGAATCGCGTTGAATCGGGCCGGGACAAACTAACAACGTATGTATTCCTTCCGGCGCGAGTTCAAGACGCAATTGTTGTGAAAACGCGGCAACGGCAAATTTGGAAACCGGATACGCTCCTACCCAACGCGACGCACTTTTTGCCGCCAGCGAACCGATATTAATAATGTGTCCTTTCGTTTTCCGAAGATGCGGCACGGCAGCTTGCGTACAACGAATGGTACCGAGCACGTTTAGCTCAAACAGCGATTGAAATTGCTCCGGCGTTGTTTCAAGAACACGCCCGCGCATAGAACGTCCGGCATTATTGACTAACACGTCAATTTGTCCAAAATGTTCCGCAATGTCGTGAAATACGCGGTTCACGTCGTCTTGTTTGGTAATATTCGCGCAAAGAGGAAACGTTTCAATTCCCGCCGCCGTCATTTCCTCCGCCGCACGCTGAACATCGTTGTTTTCAAGAGCAACAATCGCGAGTCGCGAACCGGCGTTGCCGAACGTTTCCGCAATCATCCGTCCTAAACCGCTCGACCCGCCCGTGACAACAACGACTTTATTTTGCCAATAACTCATTTTTTACGCCGCGAATATTCTCTAAAGTATTATGAGTTGGACAAGATGAACATGATTTTGTTTATTATTCAATCCTGTCGAAATCTCTTCATTACAAGTTGAAATATTTTATCCGTTTCCGGTATTGAAAACAATCCCTCTCGTTACTTTGTTCTCAATTGACGATGTTGCCAATGGAAGAATGATTCGTTAAAATAAGAGAAACAATAAAATGATAGTATTGATTTTTACAAAATTGAATGTTTGATGAATTCACAAAAAATACGATTATCTCATCCTATCCAATGTACGGTTTTCCCACCCGGCTCAAAAAGTGTGACGAATCGTGCGCTCATTTGCGCGGCGTTGTCAAACGGAGCGACGCAATTGAATAACGCATTGGATTCCGAAGATACGCAAGTGATGCTTGAAGCGTTACGAATGCTCGAGTTGTCCGTGCAACACGACAAAAAACAATCCACAATGACCGTTACAGGACACGGCGGAACATTCCCCAACGCATCGGCGGAAATTTATGTCGGCAACAGCGGCACGACAGCCCGTTTTCTCACCGCAACGTTAGCGGCGGCGCAAAACTGCCGTTATAGAATTTACGGAAAACCGCGAATGCACGAGCGTCCTATCGGCGACTTGCTTGCCGCGTTAAAACAACTGGGAGCAGATGTTCAATCGGAGACGAAAAACAATTGTCCGCCGGTTCTTATCGGCGGGCAGGGAACTTTCGGCGGCAGTGCAACGGTCAACGGCAATATTTCAAGTCAATTTCTCAGCGCATTGTTGCTTGCGGCACCGATAAGCGATTCGGGAGTCGTTTTGCAAGTCAACGGCGATCTTGTTTCTAAACCATATATTCAAATGACGTTGGAGGTGATGCGTGCGTTCGGCGTTTACGTTAACGCGGCAGAGGATTTTTCGCGTTTCACGGTAAACGGTCATTATAATATTCCGGCGGGACAGTTGTTTGAATACGATATTGAGCCGGACGCATCTGCGGCAAGTTATTTTTTTTCCGCCGCCGCGATAACAAGAGGAAGCGCAACGGTTCCCAATCTGACCGAAAAAAGCTTGCAAGGCGATATTGATTTTTGCCGACTTCTTGAACAAATGGGTTGCCGTGTGAAATTTGATTCCGCATCGACAACGGTGATCGGCGGCGAAACATTATGCGGTATCACGGCAGACATGAACGCTGTCAGCGATACGGTGATGACGCTTGGCGTAACGGCGTTATTTGCAAAAGGAACAACGCGAATTACGAATGTCGCGCACATCCGCCACAAAGAAACCGACCGCATTACCGCTCTTGCTAAAGAACTTCGTAAATTCGGAGCGGCAGTGGAAGAATGGGAAGATGGTCTTGCGATTACTCCTCCATCAGCATTTCCTGAAGGAAAAATTGCGATTGATACGTATGACGATCACCGTATGGCAATGAGTTTTGCAATTGCCGGATTAAACATTCCCAACGTTGAAATCAACGACGCCAATTGCGTCGCTAAAACATATCCGAAATTTTTTGACGATCTTGACGCCATTATCGTTCCTAAAAGTATTCCCATTGCAAATTCGGTTTTCATTCCCAAAGGGACAACAGGAGACGCTTGAGACAATTACTATCTCATGTTACGCATAGCAGTGAACATTCAGGACACACCCGCGTCCAGATTTTTCTCTCGGACGCCGGCTCGCGGGGCTCCGACGTCCCATCGGAGACAGCAATTCTTGGCTTTTGAGGTTCATTTTCTCGAAATTCTTTATTGATAAGGGTTTAGGGAACGTCCCGAAGTCAGTTTGGGAACTCCCAACGTCATTTATTGGCCTCAATAATTCATTTATTGGCTTCAATAATTCATTTATTGGCCTCAATAATTCATTTATTGGCCTCAATAATCCGGTTATTGGCTTCAATAATTCATTTATTGGCTTCAATAATTCGGTTATTGGCTTCAATAATTCGGTTTATGACGCCAAATTTTACGTTCACGACGTCAAATTTCCGATTTCCGGCGCTCGCTCGAAGAAATACGAGGGACTCTTGAGACTTTGAGAGGTCGTTTTTTGATTTTTGAGCATCTGCGTAACGTGAGTTCATAAAAGCTGCATTTTCAAGCGTGAGAATATATCAGGGCAGACTATATCATCGTTTCCCATCAAAAAAAATGTTAAAAAAAATGTTAAACTGAAGACGGATAAATAAAAACAGCTAGCCATTACTAGTACCTTTTTCATCAATATTTTCTCCTTGAAAAATTTTAATTTTTTTTATTGAAACCCAAAAACAGAGGACAACCTTTAATCATCAGTGGTTCAAGGAATCCTATCAACTTAAGTTAATCCATTTATTGACACAATAGAAATTGCCGAAACAATTTCACTTGCTGTTTCTTTGAAGAAACTGCTGAATCGTGTGTTATGTTGTATGTTGTATGTTGTATGTTTGCAGCAAAATCAATCGTATCAATAAAATAATCAATAAGCAAATTTGTCAATTTGTTGATTTTGAATTATTATTTGACGTCATAATTTACAATGTCTATTTTATTCAAAAATAAGTTTTTCCATGCCGTAGGTAGTAGTTGGATTTTCCGATTTTTTCACAAAAACTTCGGTTTCTCCCCATGCCAAACACTTTCCCTCTTCGTCAATGTGGTAACAATGAACGGTTTGTTGTTCCGGTTGACCGAATAACACCGTATATTTACCGTCAATATCAGGTGAAAGCGATGCAGGATTCGGAAAGGCATTCGGAGTTTCGATCGTATTCTTATCAATGACTTGCTGAATCTCGCCGCGACTGACAACCAAACGAATTTCCGCAGGAACAGTTTCATCGAATAATTTTCGCGGGAAATCAAGCGGATACTCTTTACCTTGTTCA
>JAIRYX010000160.1 GCA_031267635.1 Planctomycetaceae bacterium | reverse complement strand
GTACTGGTTCGGCACGAGGGAACACGGCAATCTTGATAAGTTATTCGAGTTGCTTTCCCCGCTTGAAATCGGCACCGTTTATACGGACGGCAATGATGCGTATGATGACCGACTGGATCCGGAGACGCTGGTGGTTTCGAAAAAGAATACGCAAAAGATAGAAAGAAAGCATTTATCCTTGCGGACTTGGTGTAGCCGGTTAGTGCGAAAGGGAATCCGTTTTTCTAAAACAGAGCGGATGCACAAAATCGTCATCGGATTGGCTATCAATGTATGGTACTGCAGATGCCAAACCTTAATGCAATAAGTTTAGAACACTACCAAATATTTCGACGTCGATAAATGTTTTGATGGCTTGATTTAGAGTGCGCAACATGAGTTATTAAAAACTCATTCTCCGTTTTCAAGACGTGCTAGTTTTTGTTGAAGTTCAGCGACGGCGGCGGTAAGTTTTTTCATTTCCTGACGCATTTCGGGGAGTTTTGCTTTGGCAACTTGCATCCGCATTTGTTCCTTTTCCGGTGTGGCGGGAATTCCGACTACCCGTGCGCCGTCGGGAACATTGCTGATGACTCCCGCCATGGCTCCTAATACCGCGCCTTTGCCGATATGAACATGATCCCGCACACCGACCCTACCCGCCATCACGACGTAATCGTCAGTGGTAGAACTCCCCGCGATTCCTGTTCCTGCGCAAATCAGATTATGTTTTCCAATACGGCAGTTGTGCGCCACCATTACAAGATTGTCAATTTTTGTTCCATCGCCAATGAGCGTCGGACTGTAAGTTCCGCGATCAATCGTACTGCACGCGCCGACTTCCACATCGTTACCGAGAACCGTATTGCCGAGTTGTTGCGACAAAACATGTATTCCCTGCGAAGAATCATAACCAAAACCATAAGCTCCCAACACAGCGCACGCGTGAATGATGCATCGCTCGCCGACAACCGTGTTTTCGTAAAGTACCGCATTTGGAAAAATCATCGTGTCGCCACCGATTTTACATCCCGCCATGATTTTGACTCCGGCGGAAATGATCACGCGGTCACCGATAATCGCGTCTTTTTCAATCACGGCGTAAGGAGCGATAGAAACATCCTCCCCGAGAACCGCCGTTGGGGCGATGATTGCCTCCGGATGAATTTCCCGTTTGTTTTGTTCGCGCGGCGGACTGAAATGACGTACAATCGTTTCAAACGCAAACACCACATCGTCCGCCTGAATCATCGGCTTTACCAGTGCGGCAAAACGCGGATCGGCAACCAACGCGCGTGGCACGACAACCGCCGCCGCTTTACATTGAGCAAGTTGCGAAATCTTTTCCAACTGCGCAAGAAATGTTACATCGCCTTCTCCGGCATGATGAAGCGGCGCAGCTCCGTAAATCGCAGGATTTTGATTTCCCGCAACGGTTCCCCCTACTAATTCCGCAAGCTCCGCCAATGTGTATGCCATTTCACTAAATTTTTAAGTTTTTGTTATAGTTTTTTGTAAAGTATTTATTTAATGTAAACAAACATAGAATTACTCAAATACAATTCCTTTTTCTCTAATACTCTTTTCAATATCAACCCATGTTGCATTCAAATGCTTTTTCGTATCTTCGTAAATCAATTTTACAACATCTTTTGCAATTCTAATACTATCTGCATTGCTTTTCTTTGCATCTTTTTTCAGAATATAAATTTGGTCAATTCGTGAATTTTTTATATCTACTTTTCTATCAACATCATAACGTTCTACAACAATACAAAAACGGCAATAAGGATTTCCGTTTTTGATTTTTTCGGCAGTAGCAACGCTATCTTCCAACATTATTTTGTCAAGATATGTTTTACATTCTACAGCAAGAACCGGAACAAACGCATTTGCTGGCGTATTATTGTCGGTAATCAAAATATCAACTTGCTTATATATTGCAAAGTCTTGGTCTGTTGTATTTATTTTTATATTTGAATGTTCTTGAAAATTCACAAAATCCGAGGGCGAAAAAAACATATTTGAAAATGCTTTTATTCCACCAATTTTTATTTTATCAGATTCATATTCTTTGAACATTCTATACAAAACTTCCTCTAATATTGTAGGTTCAAATTTTGACTGGGAAGAAAAAATCAATGTTCCATCTGCTGCCTTGTTCTTTTTTCTTACAAAATCTAAATAATCGTTCCAGCAGTTTACTGATTTTTCAATATTACCTACAATATCGAAAATTAGAATGAAAATCATAATATTTATTTGCACATTCTAACAAGACATCAACATTTTTATCGTTGTTGAGTTTTGTCAAAATATTTGATGCATGAACAAGTCTTTTCAATTCTTGTTCTGTCAAAAATTTTCTTAAAGTGTCTTTTGTAAAATCCATAAGATCAATTATAAGTTAGAACAAAAATTTTGAAATTCTATCTTGTGCTGTTTTGCAATATTTTTCAGAAATATCAACTCCTAAATATCTACGATTTAATTTTTTACCACACTTATTGTCGTTCCTGCTCCATTAAAAGGGTCAAGCACGATGTCGTTTTCAAAAGAAAATAATTGCAACACTCTTTGTACAAGTTCATCAGGAAACATAGCAGGATGCTCAAACTCTTTCATATTTTTTTCAGGGGCGATTGACCATTTCCCAACAGTCCATTTTAAAAAGTTATCTGCACTAATATCTGCATTTTCTGAACTTCCGATTTTTTTAAAATCCCCTTTACAAAAAACTTCTAAAAATTCCCATGTGTACTTTAAGTAAGGATTGGATGGGCTTTTCCAGCTTCCCCACGCAGTATACTTACAGTTGTAATGATTTTTTCCCATAATATTTCGCCTTTCCAAATCATTTTTTTTTGAATAAAAAAGTTACTAATGATATGGTGTGTAGGAATATAGTCAGAAAAAAGAGGTTGAATATTAATAATGATTCTACCGCCGTATTTTAAGACACGCACACATTCAGAAAAAATACTAAACAATTTTTTAAAATAATTTTCCCAATGATTGTCATCTGACGTAGATGCATAATCAAGTCCAAAATTATATGGTGGTGAAGTTACAACTATATCTATACAATTATCAGGGAGTTGAGATAAAATATTTTGACTATCTCCACAAATTATTTTATTTTCAAAATCTTTAGGAATTTCGTTATTTGTTGTCGAGAAATTATTACCTTTGGTGTAATAAAATTGTTGTCTTTTTTCTTTCTTTTCTTTGCGATTTTGTACTTTACGCTCGTTGTTATAATCAACATAAACTCGTTTTCCGCTTTTTAAACCATAACTTTTGATATTTGTGATAGAGTTAAGAATAGCTTGGACAATTTTTTTTGAATTATCATTCAAAAAACCGTGTTCCTTAATGCTTTGTTTGCGATATTTTGAAACAACATATAATCTAATGACTTTAGCTCTATTTCAACAGAGTTTTCTGTAAAATCAAAATTAAAATCATCGTCGAAAAAACAATCAAACAAAGTAATGATCTTGTTTTTTTCAACTAAAAAATCTTTTTCAATCGGTACTGTAATTTCTTTTGCCATAAATGTATGTCTTATGAAATATTTTTCGCAAAGTTTGTGTTTTTCGTAAATCCAAAATCATTATGTTCTTAATTTCTTCTCAAACTCCGGCAATGCCAAAATTGCTTCGATGATTTTATTCGGTTCTGCCATACGACCTATGCCTATTTCGCCGCAACTGAGACGTCCAGATTCCGGTCCGACAAAAAATACGCCGTCTGATTTTAATTGTTCGACATTTCGCTGTACTGCTTTTTTTTCCCACATCTCGCAGTTCATTGCCGGTGCAGCAAGAACTGTTCCACGAAACGACAGGTAAATCGTACTCAATAAATCGTCGGCGATTCCGTTTGCCATTTTGCCGAGAAAATTTGCGGTTACAGGCGCGATGCAAAGGAGTTGAGCTGCCCGCGATAATTCAATATGCGGATGTCGCCGCGTTTCGTCGAACATTTCCGTCAAAACAGTTCGGGCGGAAATCGCCTCAAACGTGCGAGGGCGGACAAGCTCCGTCGCCGATTTTGTCATCACGACAGAAACACCCGCTCCCAATTGCACAAGCCGACTCGCCAGCATCGCCGCTTTATATGCCGCAATACCGCCCGTCACGCCAATCAGTATTTCTCGCCCTTGCATAGTTTGCGCTCTAGTTCATAAGAAAGCGTTACAATCTTTTCACCGTCATTTTATTATTCATAAATTTTCACGAACGAATTTAAACTACAGAATACTCGGAATGTTACAGAAAAACTTGTCCGTCAAACATCGTGCATTCGCGGTTAAAAATTTTTCACGGTGAAAATACGTTTATGATTTGCGTTTTAAATTCCTGGTTCGCCGAAATCGGTATCAAGCATTCCAGCATCTAAACCGTCAGGGTGTGTTGTTTGCAGATTGCCGTCCATGTCGAGGTAAATCTTGTCTTCGATAATTTCCTGAATGACAATCGACAATTTGTCTTTTTTGTTGTTCGTCTCAATAAACGGACGCGCGCCTTTGTTCAAATACACAAGCCGCTTTTGAATCAGCGACGATAACTTAAAACGTCCACCGACTTTTTGAATCAGTTTTTCTTCTTTCAGTTCTTCAATCATAGAGTTTGTCCCTTTTTGAAAGTTGGTTTCAAAATAGTATTCAATTTACGCTGAAATTTTGTCATTATAAAATTTTTGTTTTTTCTTCTTGTCGTCTTTTCATGGCGATTACACTAATTCTTCAGCCGTTTTTCTTTCGGGAAAAACGCGCCATTGAGTATAATCAAATTGTTCATCGTCTAAATTTTCATATTTTATGGTACAAAGCGATGTGATATATAAATACGATCAGTGGTAGAAAAAATTTAGTATTGGAATTTCAAGAAAGTTTCAAATATTATTTTTGTAACTATCAACCGCTCAGACCACATAAATCCGCACTGGGCAACTGAATCGTTACTATTTTTTATAGTGACCGTCAATATTTATCGGAAAATATTATTATTGCCGCCCTTATTTATGAAATTCCCCTAGTCACCCGAATTGCACCAATTGCGTCCTTACTCCCTTTATTTTTTGTTCAATTGTTTTAATAAAGATCCATGATCTAAAAAATAAGGGCGAGTTTGGTGGCTACTAATGTAAACTTGATAAATAAGGGCTGCAATGGTAAAACCGCTCGGATAACTCTACAGTTGCCCAAGTGCGGATTTATTTGGCTTGGGCAACTGTAGAGTTACAAAGAACGTATCATTTTTCATCACGATATCTACGAAATTTTATCAACAATGACGTTTTTTATTCTATTGATTTCAACAAATCCATTAACTCTCTTGCCGCGACATTCAAATCGTCATTTACGATGTGATACGTATAACGTTCCGCTAATTTCAATTCCTGCGCTGCCTGTTGTAACCGTTGTTCGGCGGCTTCCTGCGATTCGGTACCGCGTTTGGCGAGCCGTTCTTTGAGAATATCCACATTTTTCGGATGAATAAAAATCATCACGGCATCGGGAAATTGCCGTTGTACGGATAAACCGCCTTGCACGTCAATTTCTAACACGATCCATTTTCCGGCGGCACAGCGCGATTCGACTGTGTTTCGCAACGTTCCGTACCAATGACCACCGCGAAATATCTCGAAACATTCGAGAAACTCGCCGTTTTCCCGCCGCCAATGAAATTCATCCGCCGGAAGAAAAAAGTACTCGACGCCGTTTTTTTCGTCCGGTCGCGGCGCACGTGTCGTTGCCGAAACGCTCAATTCCAACGGCAATTCCGCCGTCTGTAATACTTTTTTCAACAGTGTTCCTTTTCCTACACCGGATGGTCCCGAAACGACAATAATGCGTCCGTTGTGCCTGAATCGTTGCTGTTGTTCCGATGGATCATTCGACATTTTGCACCATTTCACGGATACGTTCAATGACGATTTTCAGTTCCACAACAAGTTTCGTAATCTCCGCATCATTTGCTTTCGAGCCAATAGTGTTTACTTCTCGGAACATTTCTTGCGTCAAAAAATCCAGCCGCCGTCCGCAGCCGTCTTTCGGGATTTCTTCCCACAACGCCGCGTTGAATTGCGCGGTATGACTTTTGAAACGTACGGTTTCTTCGGAAATATCCGATCGGTCCACAAACAACGCGATTTCGCGAATCAAATCGGAAGAGTCTAACGGCAGATTTTGTTCCGCCATAATTTTACCAATCCGTTCGTTCAGCCGCAAACGATATTGTTCCGCTACTTCTGGAACGCGAAGGACAACCTTGCCGATCAGTTCTATTAAAAGACGGTTGTTTTCGCAAAGATCGGTAATCATCGACGCGCCTTCGTTTTGTCGCATCGTTTGCAATTCGGTCAACGCTTTTTTAACCGCCATTTCCACTGCCGGACGTACAAGACATGTTTTGTCGTCGGACGGGATAGACCCTTTCGTCACTCCGGGCAATGTCAAAAGTTGAGTAGGCGAAAACGAATCGTCCAAACCAAGTTTGGCGTTCAACCGACGGAGTTGCTGCAGATAACGCGTCAGCAGCAGCTCGTTGATTTCGTAATCTGCCGCGTCGTCTTCCCGCAAAACTCGCACGTTCATTGTGACGGTACCACGTCGCAATGTTTCTCGCACTAAATTTTCAATCACCGGTTCCAGCACACCATAACCATCTGTTGTCCGTAAAGAAAATTTCAGGTAACGATTGTTGACGGTTTTGATTTCGGCAAAGACGGACACCCCGTTTTCCCGCACGGTTGCGCCGCCGAACCCGGTCATG
The DNA here is from genome assembly GCA_031267635.1 of Planctomycetaceae bacterium. Classification (GTDB taxonomy): domain Bacteria; phylum Planctomycetota; class Planctomycetia; order Pirellulales; family Thermoguttaceae; genus WRMR01. The sequence goes on along the minus strand of JAIRYX010000160.1, from coordinate 2,299 downwards.
CTTAGTAACAAGGAACACCTCGCCGATTTTCAGTTTTTAAATTTCTGTTCACGAAATCACATAAAAATTCACACAGAGTACGCTGATATATCATTGTATAACATGGACGTTGACGCCTGCATATTCTATGAAATTCAAAGTATTCCGTGTTTGAGTTGTTTTCGTAATGTTTGACGGCGTCGCGGATAACAACATTTTCCGAATCACTTCGTCGCGTCCGCGCCGCTATCGGTGGTATTTGCACCGGCGATTGGAACGGCGGGAGTTTCTGACGGATTTGCCGGAACGGACGCTGTCGGTTGATCTTTGAATAGACCGCTTTCATGACTTCGCTGTTTATAAGCGAGTTGGATGCCAATGCAAATCAAAAACCAAACGGACGCAAAAACGATAGTGATTCTCATAAACGTATCGCCCGCTTTTGTCCCGAACGCGCTTTGTCCGCCCATTCCACCGAACGCGCCAGCTAAACCGCCTCCTTTTCCCCGCTGAATTAAAATCAGCAGAATCAAAATGAGACAAAGCAAAGAAAGAAATGTGGCAAGCAAAAAACCTATCATATTTTATTTTCCTATTTTACACCGTTAATGATTCCCATAAACGCATCAACCTTGAGCGACGCACCGCCGACCAACGCACCATCCACATTCGGTTTGAGAAGAATGTCTTTGGCATTTTCCGCTTTGACGCTTCCACCGTACTGAATCCGCACAACATCCGCAACTTCTTTGCCGTAATGTTCGGTGATTAAAGAGCGTATGCCGATATGCACGTCTTCCGCCTGCGCGGGCGTTGCGACTTTTCCCGTTCCAATTGCCCAAACCGGTTCATAGGCAATGACAACTTTTTTCATCTGTTCCGCGGAAACATTGGAAAGCGAGCCGTCAAACTGGCGGCGAATCACCACATCGGTCACCCCCGCTTCGCGTTCCGAAAGGAGTTCGCCAACGCAAAGAATCGGCGTTAGTCCCGTATTCAACGCCGCAATGACTTTCTGATTAATGAGTTCGCTTGATTCGTGCAAAATATGACGGCGTTCGCTATGACCGAGAATGATATATTTGCAACCAATGTCAAGGAGCATTCCTGTACTGATTTCACCGGTAAATGCGCCTTCTTTTTCAAAATAGACATCTTGCGCACCCAGCCCGATATTCGAATCGGCAATCGCAACTCCGACGGGCTGAACATACACCGACGGAGGACAAACGGCAATATCAATATCTGTGACATTTTTCGCCGCCTCTTTCAAACTTTCCGCCAGCGCGACACTTTTGGCAAGATTCAGGTTCATTTTCCAATTTCCAGCGATTAAAAGTCGTCTCATTTTCGTTAGTTCCTTAATGTTGTAAGCTTATTAAATTTAGTAACTTGCGTCACTTTGAAGAAGAATCCCTTACTCCCGCCGAAGCAGCAAAACAACTGATACGGCACAAGGAGATATTTGGGTACATTTTCTTCATATTGCTAAACAGAATTTTCAAACAATACCTAAAAATCTTAATTGTATCACAAAATAAGGAATAAAGGAAGGGGCTGGCATTGAGATAAAATTAGCGATGAATTTTCTGCTTCTTTCGTTTTGTGGGGACAATCTTTGAAAACGCAACAGAACATTATGGCGTCAGTTACCCAACCCCCACACATCCGCGCGGCAACAGTAGAGTGACAGTCGCTTTTATCGGCACGGCGTATTCATTTCCGCCCTAATTTCTCGCGATTCCTTTCGTAACCAACCGCACCTTCGCAAACTCGCCCTTATTCTCTGATGTTTTAGAGGAGGGATGACGAACGAAAAACCAATTTCTGTGCGTAGATTACCCATTTTCACGCGGATTTATTTGGCGGGGCGGCGGAATTGTTGCGGGCTTTCAAAGAGATTGCGTCCATTCCCAAAACGCCGCCCACGATGTCGCTTGATTCATCACCTATGCAGTGAAGTTTCCGCTCCGCGCGGGACTATCTGAATCTTCTCCGAGCAGCTAATTTTTCCGAGCGTCTGGATTTCCGACATAACTCCTTAATTTCCAACGACTAACGTAAAACTTCCACGAACGCTCGCGGGAGATTCGCTACTTTTTATGAGCGATTTATTCCCAAGAATGAGTCGCTCATTCCTCCGCGAGAGATTCGCCGCCCTAAACGGAACTTCCGTTCCCCTCCGCGAATGCCCCGCAAATTTCTTTCGAGAGATCATTCCTAATAATAATCAGTGCCTGATGAGGAATCAATATTCCGTGATTCCGTAGGAGCGACATTCGCGGTCGTCCATGATTTATGCGCGGTTTTCCATGATTTC
>JAIRYX010000156.1 GCA_031267635.1 Planctomycetaceae bacterium | reverse complement strand
TCAAAGAAACGGCGAACCGCCCGGTTTCGAGCTGATTTTTTCGTATCCGCCTTGCTATACCGCTTGGTTTGCGAACAAAATGAACGTGTGGCTGATAAGATCGCGACGATGAAATTTTCACTGGAACTTTTTCAGGGACGACTATATACGATTAAAATAATAGTTGATGTGTTATTTACGCACCAGTTTATTAGCAGGCTTTTTAAAAAGACGCACGACTTGAAACCGCATCAAAGCTCGCACTGGCTCAATCCGCACATTGCGAATCAAAAGCGGTGTGTTGAAATCCATGGCGACGCGAAAACGTTTTTGGGAAGATAAAACGCATCGCATTCGGTTTGTGTACACGCCGAAACATTGTTTGTGGCTGAGCCAGATTGAAATTTGGTTCAGCGGACTGAGCCGCCGCATTTTATGGCGTGGTGGTTTCGATTCCGTTGTGACTCTTGAGGCGAAAATCCGCCGCTACATTGGATTTTACAACCAAAACGCGAAGTCCACGAAGTGGAATTTTCACCCGAAAAAAGAACACGCAAACGACTCGGTTGATGTGAATGGGATTTAACTGAACTTTGGTAAATTTGTTTAATGTTATAAAATGCGATAGTATATTGATATTTGCAGCAGTTATTTGTATTTTGTGTACAAAATTTATTTTTGTCCTGATTTCATAAGTGCCTAAAAAACGACACTTATTTTTGTGCAAAAAATATAACATTTTCGTAACAAATATTTTATTTTGCTAATATTTATATGCGTCAAATACCTTATTTTCTAGTCTCATTTTAAACTTTGCAAAAGTTCAGATTTAAGTAACTTTGTACTACTTTTTCTGTTTTTACTTTATCGAGGCGCTTTGTACAATTTATGCGATTTGATATATGCTTCGACAGATCGTGGTGTTAAAAACCGGATACTTTCATCATTGAAAATTGCCTCACGAATCATCGTTGAAGAAATTTCAATTTGCGGCATTTGTACAATATATCGTCGGAACAACTCACAACGTTCTGGTGTAACAAGATTTTGGAACGCTTCCACATGCGGAGGCGGACTGTTTGGGCGACAAACCCCGACAGGAATTACTGTTGCAAGAATTTTTTGAGATTGATACCAGTTCGGTAAGTCATAGTACATATCTGCACCGACAAGAAGAAATAATTCGGGATCAAGAAGCGTTTCATCAAAATGACGGATTGTTTCGATTGTATAACTTGTTGTTTCTTTCTCGACTTCAAATCGGCTCACCGCAAATTCTTCAATTCCTGTAGTAGCCAATTCGAGCATTTCCGCACGAATTTCTCCCGGCGTTTGGTGTTGTTTTGATTTGTGTGGTGAAATTCCCGATGGGACAAAAATAATACGATCCGCTGAAAGCTTGCGAAGGCAAGTTTCCGCCAGAATCAAGTGTCCCCAATGAATCGGATCAAACGATCCGCCATAAATTCCATAACGCATAACATCAGTCAATTTTGAAAAAACACCAATAACAAATAATTATAGCATATTTGTAATAATGTTACTATCACCTATAGGGAACTTCCAAAACTCTTTCCCAAATATTCGTAAGCCCTTATTTTTCAACGGTCACATGTGTCGAAAATGAGGTTTTTAGAAACCCCCTACTGAGGGAAACTTGATAAATAAGGGCTGCAATAATAAAAGCTTTCGGATAACTATTCAGGCACCCAGTGCGAATTTATTGGGTTGGAGCGGCTGAATAGTTACGATAGCTCATGCGTAACATGAGTTATTTAAGCATTGTTTCCTATTGTATTTTTGAATATCGTATCAAAAAACAAATAGGCAAAAAATAAAAAACAATTCAATTTTAGGGGACTTCTAAAAACCTTATTTTTCAACACACGAGGCCGTTGAAAAATAAGGGCTTACGGATATTTTGGGGAGGTTTTTAGAAGTTCCCTTTAAAAGAATAAAATATTTTTACTGCACAGTCACAAGTACGTCTTGCAAGAAAAGCAAAGGAGAATAAAATGATGATTCATGGTTTTTCCCTTTCTGAGGCGGAGGTAGCTCCGCCTTTTGTATTTCTTGCAATTTGCTTTTGCTATACTCCAAAATGTAAGATTTTAGAGACATCGGACAACAATTGACGAAAGAATAAAGAAGAGTAGGACGGTAACTCAAGTCATTGGTGAATAATTCGTCGTGGGATACGTACAAAAATGCGTATCGGCAGTAAAAAAACGTCCAACCAGCTTTCTCTCAAAATGCAAAAAATCAGAATAAAATCGACTTGAGTTCGTGATAAAAATTTAGAATTTTTTGGAAAATCTTATCAATGTTCCAAAACATAAGAAAGATTTTAATATTTTTCCGCAAAATGACAATTTTTTTGATGAAAGGGCTGGATTTTTTCATCAAAAGAGAGGAAAATAGAAGTAAAGATGCGGAGAGGTGAGAATTTTGAGGCCAGTTTCTCACAAATCCATATCAACCGTTGAAATTTTGGTATATTTCACGGTCAAACGGCATTATCCTTATTTTAGGAGATACGAAAATGAAAAGGTCTAAACAATTTGGTTTCACGTTAGTCGAATTACTCGTCGTAATTTCGATTATCGGAATGCTTGCCGCACTGATCCTGCCCGCTGTGAATCAGGCAAGAGAAGCCGCACGGCGTGCGCAGTGTACAAGTCAACAAAAACAATTGGCTTTGGCGATTTTCAACAAAGCCAATGTCAAAAACGATTTTCCGGGATACCGTAGCGAGATGTCTACTGGCACTTGCGGTAGTTGGGTTGCTCAAATTTTGCCGGAAATAGAGCAGGAGCAGCTTTACGAGCGGTTTAAAAATGGTGCTACGATTCCGGTGGTTGGAATAACCTTATTGGTCTGCCCTTCTTCCGGTTTGCGTGCGGATTCGAGAGATTTTGTTACTTCTTATGTAGTAAATACTGGTTATCCTGATACACAAGTAGGACTTTCAGCTCCCGAAAGTAGTAGTGGTGTTTTTGTGGATTTAGGCGGTGTTCCTTTGGATGGTAGCAACCTGACATCAGGTAATCCTGCCATACCAGGTATAAAGAAAGCTACAAAAACATCCTTGGATACCATTACTGACGGGCTTTCCAACACGATTTTGTTATCTGAATCGTTACAAGCCGGACCTTGGGCGGGAGGCACATCTAATAGAGGATATAATAGCGATACAGACTATTTTCTTACGGAAAATCGACTTGGTATTGCTTGGCCTTATCCAACATCAAGCGGGCCAGGCGCTTTTCTTACTACAATACCCAGCGGCACTCTTCCAGCATCGTCAATTTATTGGTTGAACGTTGACAAAGATGTTACCATATCAACACTTACTGCAACGGAGTACCAATATTCACGTCCTTCATCGGAACATAGCGGTATTTTCGTTGTCGCTTTTGCAGATGGTAGTGTCCGCACGATTTCTGATACTGTTGATTCAACAATGTATAAAAAAGCGTTGTGCCCTAGTGATAAAAAATCGACTGATACCGATGTGAAAAACACTGTTTTTGATGCAAGTCAATTGAGATAACAAAACACAATGGTTGATTGCATGAACATTTTTTAACAAAGAATTGACAGATCGCTTCGACGGTCTGTCAATTTTTATTTTGAAAATCGTTTTTGTGATATTTCTCTTGTTGTCTTTCGGATTTTGATATATAATAAAGTTGTGGTGAAAGGATTTTTGAGTGTTTTCCGACTCTTACTTCGTTATGTTTATTTCGACAGGAAAAATTCATGAACGAATCAACAAAACAAGCGAAATTGTCGAAAACACAACGGTTGCCGATTCGTGCGACAGCGGATACATTTATTCATTTTTTATTTGCCAGTCGCGGTCACGAAATGATTTTATTGGCATTTGTGAACGCGATATTAAACAATGCCAAACAACCGCTTGTTGAATCCACCGAAGTTCAGAATCCATTCAATCCGAAAACATTTTTAACGGACAAAAGGTCAATCATCGACATCAAAGCGGTTGCGAAAAATGACCGTCAGTTCGTGATAGAATTTCAAGTCGGCTGGTATCCCGCTTTCGGAAAACGGTTGCTCTGGAATTGGGGAAAAGCGTTTTGCGGTAACATCACGGAAGGTGAGCATTACGAGAAGCTGATTCCGGTAGTCGTGATTGTTATTACGAATTTTTTATTGTTTGACGCACTGGAAAAACTGCACAATGTTTTCTGGATTACGGCACAAGATAACCCAAATTTTATCCTTTCCAACGATTTTCAAATGCACGTCATTGAAGTGATTGCAAAGAAAATCAACCAAATAGCGAATATTGACGACCCGTTGAAAGGTTGGCTACTCTTTTTGTGGTTCGCCGATAAAAAAACGGAGAAAGAAATGAAATTTTTATTACAAGATAGCGACCCGATGGTTAACTTGGCGTATGATAAATACCTCCAATTTTGTGAGGACGAAGAACTCCGCCAAATTGAAGACGCACGGCAACAATATCTTCACGATTATGCGACGGAAATTGAATACGCAACTCGCAAAGGGATAAATATCGGACGTGAAGAAGGGCGTGCAGAAGGACGCGAGGAAGGACGTGAAACTCAAATTGAAATTTTGCTGCGCATATTAACGAAACGTTTTGAAGTTGTGCCGATAACTGTCAGGAAACAGTTACGCACAATCAAAAACCTTGAACATCTTGCCGAATTAACAGATATTTCGCTTGATTGTAAATCTATTGACGAGTTTAAAAAAGCGTTAAAGAAATGAAAATTTTATATACTGTTTCATGTTAAGCAAAACAAAATAATACAAGTGATTAACAAACTCTACGCTTAAGAAATAATTCCATCAACATACCAATCCATTTATGATTTCCGAAGTCTTATCCGAGATACATTTGATTCAACGTCAATTAGCCGATTTCAATTCCCGATTATCGCGGGGACCGAAATTGATTCGATTGCAGGAAAGTACGGTAAAACAAATAACGGCACGACTTGAAGAGACACGCGCGGAGTATCATCAATTGTATCAGCAAGCCAAATTCAAGGAAGAACAGCTCACGAAGCGAGAAGCCACGTTAGCTCGTCGGAAAACGCAAATGCAGGAAGCGAAAAATAATAAGGAGTTTCAAGCGCTCAAATTACAAGTTTCTGCGGATGAGACAGCAAATTCCACTTTGGCGGAGGATGCGTTAGAAGCCATCGAAAAAGCGGAAAAATTTGCTCCCAATGTCGCGGTCATCGAACAAGAATTGCAACAGGTCAACGAAACGTTGAAAAAAACGCAGGAGTCATTCTCGAAAGAAGTTCCAGTGATTCAAGCAAGCATTACTCAATACTCAAAACGTTTGAAAGAGGCGGAAAAAAAATTGCCGGGAGAATTTCTTAACCTTTATATCCGCTTGGCGCGGTCAATGGGCGGCGAGCAGGCATTGGCTTCGATTTCCAGTGAGCAATTTTGCGGTGGTTGCCGACAAATTGTGCCGATTAACTTTATCGCTCAAGTCGTTCAAGGCAAACCGGTTACATGTAAATCATGTGGCCGCATTCTTTATGTGCCGGAGGGGTTTACGGTGAAATAAGCACAGAGCAACATGAGAGGCGGATTGTATTCACCTTTATGTGGGGATCGTCTTGGATTTTTGGTCTATTCGTAATATTTATGTACTCGTGGCAATAAAATCTTCGTAATAAATTCTCGTGTTTGTTCGTGTCTTTTGTGAGAAATAACAAATTAAATTACTGTAACAGCATAAACTTATCGTGTCTTTTCCATTCAACAAGCCGACATCAAATCTTGAACAAAGATGTCAAAAAATCCGGCTCATTTTGTCCGATGTTGACGGCGTTTTGACTGATGGAACGATTAATTACGACAATAACGGCGTGGAATTGAAAAAATTTCATGTTCGCGACGGATTGGGAATCAAGTTATGGCAGCAATCGGGAGCGGAATTTGGTATTGTCACTGGACGTAGTTCTCAAATTGTTCGAATGCGTGCGGCGGAGCTGGATATTTCGCTGATACGTCAGAGCGTTTCACAAAAACAAAATGTGGTTGAGGAGATTCTTCAATCGCTCGAATTATCGTGGGAACAAGTTTGTTTCATTGGCGATGATTTGCCGGATATTCTTCCGATAAAGCAATCTGCATTAGGTGTTGCTGTCGCGGATGCTGCAACGGACGTACTGAATGTGGCGGATTACATCACAAAAAAACAAGGCGGACACGGTGCGGTACGTGAAACAATTGAGTTCATTTTAAAATCGCAACGCCGCTGGGAAAGCGTTGTGCAGAAATATCATTGATGAGTTAGGCGGCATGATTGCTTCAAGTGTTCGCCAAATGCTGTAATTCAGAGATATTCGACGCCTCCGCCGTTTGAATCCAGCGAAGTAAAAAGCAACTCGCAAACGTTTCGTCCTCTAGAATGATTAGTATGAATTTAACGCCGATAGGAACAGACCGAGAAACTTGCGCGAGTAAGAAACAGTGCGCAAATAACCTATCAAATACCATTCTTAATCGTATAGTTCCACTCTCCGTGAAAATCATGCTTTTTGATTTTCACGTGGGCTAATTCTTTGTCGCTGACTTTCATTCCTTTTTTATATTGCTTGTTATCTTCGATGCAACGCACGCTCAATCCCGTTTCTGTTTTTGTGTTGCTGATCAAAGTTCACAACCGTTGCTCTGTCCACCAAGGGACGACCTCGCCAGTTCTTACTAATATACGAAAATAATCGGTGTTCTACCTTGTTCCACTTGCTCGTTCCCGGAGGATAATGCAGTACTGTTATATCTAGTCGTCCCTGAAAAATTTCCGGTGAACATTTCATCGTCGCGATCTTATCAGCCACAAGTTCATATTGTTCGCAAACCAAGCGGTATAGCAAGGCGAATACGAAAAAATCAGCTCGGAACTGAGCGGTTCGCAGTTTCTTGGATGAAAGTTGCGCAACCAGACAAGGAACGGGCAAGAGCGTTGTCCGTTATTTTCTGAATCCGTTCTCGGATTCGTGAAAGCCATGCAAGAGAGAAGAAGAATATCGCTAGAGTTTGCGTAGAATTTTTCTCATGTTGAATCCCGCCGCAGCGCCAATCGCGTTCAAAATATCGCCCGTCACGCCACGCAAAAAGTTGCGACATAATCGATGACCGCTTTTTAAGTGTCCGATGATCGGCTCAATACTGCTCCGCCGTTTCTTGCGACGCTTTTCGCAACCGCGAAGTCCCGCGTTGCTCGTTCCGTGAATCAATATCTTCGCATCGCCTTTGTAGTCGCTTTTGGCATAATGTGTGTCGGCGGATATTTCGCGTATCGGA
>JAIRYX010000048.1 GCA_031267635.1 Planctomycetaceae bacterium | reverse complement strand
TTGCCTGTTGCACAAGGATATTTTACGGGAAATGTAACATTGCAAGTTAGTTTGGGTAACTCGTCGGAAAATGATTATATCGTTGGTCAAAAAAACAGTGCCGACGCCAAACTTCAGACGTCTTTGATTTCAGAAGAACAAGATTTTATTCCTAAATCAACAATATCAAGAGATTTTCCTGAAATTTCTGAAACATATCCACAAGCAGTGAATCGTGCCTCAAGTGTCTTAAATAACATTGAAATAGCTACCGCAGCAAATGCCCGTATCGTTGAGATTGATACTTATTTTTCACAACCCAAACGCGTAATATATGGTAACAATATAGAATATACCGTTTCTGATAAACGGTTATCTGAAATAGATTGGAAAAAGTCATCGTCGTTATCGGCATTTGATTCTGTTTTTTCCAGCTGGGATCATTTTATCTCAATCCTTGAATCGGAACAATTGCAAAAAGAATTTTTCTAATCTGCAATTTTATGATTCTTACAATCAGACACTGTTTTCATAATAAAGAGATTTTGCGTATAAATAAACACACAAAATCTCTTTGTATTTTTTTATCAGGTTATATCCTCCTCACACTTTAAAATTCGCCTTTCATTAAACAAGGGACATGATGAACGATCAACACTGTCTTAAAAGTCTAAATTTCAAGTGTGAGGAGTATGTCGGCGATTCACGCAACTACGTAAATCCCTTAAATCTGCGTTCCCAGTGTTCTAGTACAAAGTCACGCAATTTACACATAATATTTTGACTTTGATATTCTGTTTATATTTTGGGGTTTATTAATCCGGTAATATTTACAAAATATCACTAATTATCTAAAATATTTTGTAAATTAAATCAGTTTTCTGGAAGATTCTATTCCGAAAGCGGATTGATGTTTTGAAAACGACTCGTAAGTGAACCCCAATATTCCAATTTTGTAAAAAATATATAAAATATAAAGTTTCCAAAGATCATCATTAGTAATCTTGGTGGTCTGATTGTCTCGTAAAACTATCATTGAGTAACATCAATCCGGAACCGGAATTGAGCCAAAAGAACAATCTCTTTACTTTCGATTCTTACAATCATGCAAACAAACGAATTACGCGAAAAATATTTATCATTTTTTGAGACCAAAGGATGCGTGCGGCGTCCGAGCGACGTGTTAGTGCCGAAATGGGATTCGTCGGTTTTGTTTACGCCGGCGGGAATGAATCAGTTTAAGGATCATTTTCTCGGACGCTGTAAACTCGAATTTACGCGGGCGACAACGTGTCAGAAATGTCTGCGGACAGGCGACATTGATAATGTCGGTCGGACGGCGTATCATCACACATTTTTCGAGATGCTCGGCAATTTCAGTTTCGGCGATTATTTCAAAAAAGAAGCGATCGCGTGGGCATGGGAATTTTTGACCGAAAAAAAATGGCTTAATATTCCGAAAGAAAAACTCTCTGTAACCGTTTATCAGGATGACGAAGAATCGGCGGAACATTGGCTCAAAATGATCGGTATTCGGAAAGAGCGGTTGACTTACTGCGGCGAAGAAGATAACTTTTGGCCCGCCAGCGCACCGAGTCAGGGACCGGACGGCGTTTGCGGTCCCTGCAGTGAAATTTATTACGATACGCCGCTTGGGACAGTGGAAATCTGGAATCTCGTGTTTACGCAATTTGATCGGCATGGCAATCCGCCGGATAATCTTTCGCCGCTTCCCAGCAAAAATATTGATACCGGCATGGGATTGGAACGTTGCGCAGCGGTGTTGCAAAATGTCGAGACGAATTATCACATTGATATTGTGCGTCCGCTGGTCGAGGAAGCGGCGGCGGTGTGTCGGCAGAAATACAAGCCGGAAGACGAATCGGGGCGGCGGTTTCGCCGAATCGCCGATCATGTTCGCGCATGCACGTTTGCCGTACATGAAAACGTTTATCCAGGCAACAAGGAAGAACGTTACGTTATCCGCCGATTGTTGCGGCGTGCGGTGTTGGACGGATGGCAGTTTGGCGTAAAGAAACCGTTTTTGCATTTGCTTGTGCCGAAAGTCGCGGAACTCATGCGGACGCCATACCCGGAGCTTTCTGAAACAACAGAACGAGTGGCGAAAGTGATCGGCGCGGAAGAAGAACATTTTCTCGGAACAATTGGCGGCGGTTTGTCCAAAATTGAACGGATTTTCAAGAACATCGGTCAATCGAAAAACGCAAAGGTTCTCGGCAAAGACGTATTTGAAATGTATCAAACGTTTGGATTTCCACCGGAACTTTTTGAGACGATGGCTGCCGAACAAAGCATAGAATTTGATTGGGACGGTTTTCATAAAGAGATGGAACGGCACGGTGAAATTTCCGGCTCGGCGGAAAAAAATCTGTTGTTCAAGCAAGATCCGCTCGAAAGCGTGAAAAAAAACAACGCAACCGTATTTACCGGCTATCAAACACTCAAAGAAATAAACGCGAAAGTTCTTGCCATTGTTGTTAATGGAGAACTTAAAATGAGCGTTATAAAATCAAAATCACAAGAGGAGATAGAGGAAGAACAAATTGATGGCGTTGATGAAAAGCAACCCAAACAAATGACTGTTGTTTTAGACCGCACGCCATTTTATGGGGAAAAGGGCGGTCAAGTGGGCGATATGGGAACGCTGACAACAGCAAACGATAGTGAATTTACTGTTATCAATACACAAATTGACGGCGATTTGACGCTGCATCTTGGAACGCTGAAAACCGGAAAAATAGAAGTGGGCGATGTAGTAAAAGCCAATGTTGATATTGTGCGCCGTCGTGGAATTGCTCGTGCGCATTCGGCAACGCATTTGTTACACCATGCTTTACGGAATAATCTCGGTACGCATGCCGAACAACAAGGATCGAAAGTCGATGACGATTTATTGCGTTTCGATTTCACCCATCATGAAGCGATACCCAAAGACATGTTGGTAAAAATCGAAATGGACGTGAACAAAATGGTATTAGCGGCGGCGCAGGTAACATGCGATGAAATGCCGATTGACGATGCGAAAAAAGTCGGCGCGATGATGTTGTTTGGCGAAAAATATCCAGACGTTGTTCGTGTTGTCGTGATGGGCGAGAGCAAGGAACTTTGCGGCGGAACACATTTGCAAAACACGAGCGAAGTCGGATTTTTCAAAATGCTTTCCGAAGAGAGCGTATCGGCGGGAACGCGGCGCATTACGGCGTTGACCGGTGTGAAAGCGATGGAAAAAGCGTTATCGGACTGTGCAATACTACAAACGTTAGCCACAACGTTGAAAATACCGGCGGATAACCTCGCCGAAAAAGTCAACGATTTAGCCGAACAAACAAAGAAACTTCGTAAACAATTGGAAACGCAATCGAAAGAAGGGAAATTCTCGGCGAACGACGTGATTGCACATGCGGAAACTATCGGCGGCGTCAAATTTGTAACGCAAGCGGTTAAAGACGCAAAACCGAACGATTTACGCGGCTGGGTTGACCAAATCCGACAAAAAACTTCGCCGGTCGTTGTACTGCTCGCGTCGTTACAAGAAGACAATAAAACAGCGTTGATTGCCGGATTAAGTAATGAGCTTGTCGCGTCAAAAAAATTCGACGCGGTAACGCTGATAAAAACAGCCGCGTCCGCGATAGGCGGTTCCGGCGGCGGTCGTCCCGACATGGCGCAAGCCGGCGGCAAAGGGCATGACAAAATCGCGGAAGCGTTTGCACTTGGGAAAAAATGGCTGGAAGAGAAAATGAACAGTTGAGAGTTGCGTATCGAGTCGCCGGATTGAAACAATAAAAGAAGTGACACGGCGATTCGTTTACGTAATCAAACCTCATTGCTCCCTCATGTTCCTAACGAAACAACCTCGGTAGCCGGCGGTTTCGAGTGAAGAATTTTTGTCACTCTCCAGTTGCTCAGTGCGGATTGAGTTGGCTTGGGCGACTGAATAGTTACGATAGTTTTTGGATACCAGTCTTGCGTCATTGGAAGGCGTATTGTACAATCATTTAATGTTTTTGGTTTGAAAGCAACATTCCTTGCCATAGTTAAAGCTCCTTTCCAATGTCTCTCTATGGCGTTGTTCTAAAACGTTCACACTTCCCAAAATGCGAAAGACGCAGAACAAAGTAAGGTACGAAACTCTAACGCGCACTTTTCGCAGATTTAACGCCACCTCAAAAATTACCAGCAAAGATTCGCTATGACAGAAGTACCAAATGTTTCCGACCTTCCCGCCGCCAACGACAGCTTGCCGATAAACAACAAACGGCGCGGTATAGTACGGCGGCTTTATGACTGGGTGCTGCACTGGGCGGATACGCCCTACGGCACGCCTGCATTATTTTTCATTGCGTTCGTGGAAAGTTCGTTTTTTCCGATTCCGCCGGACGTTTTACAGATTGCGCTTTCCTCTGGAAAACCCAAACGCTCGTTTTATTATGCGACAGTTTCGCTTGTTGGTTCAGTAACAGGTGCGTTTTTAGGATATTTTATTGGTTACGCACTCTGGGAAGCGTTACGCGGCGTTTTTATTCCTTATCTTTTTTCGCAGGATACGTTTGACAAAGTTCAAAAACTTTATGCCGACAACGCATTTGTCGCGATTTTCACCGCTGCAATGACTCCGATTCCATACAAAGTTTTCACGATTGCGGCGGGAGTTGGTCAGATTTCGTTGTTGACTTTATTATTGGCGTCAATTATCGGACGCGGGGCGCGGTTTTATTTAGTGGCGGCGTTTTTGTGGCTGTTTGGTCCTATTGTTCGTAAATGGCTGGAAAAATACTTTGAAATCTTTGCGATTATTTTTGCCGTATTGCTTATTGGCGGATTTATGTTAATCAAATATTTCTTTTAACCGGCGCTTTGCAAAATTTAAAATGAACTTTTCAACAAGGACTATTGACGGATCTTTCTTGGCGCATTCGGCAATGACAAGTTTTCTGTTTAGTTCGCATTTGGAGGCGGTTGGTTTGAAGTTGCGATGAGCAAGTGTTCGAGCCAATACTGTTTGTGCAGGTATTTTTTGGAGCATGGATTGTTACCCCAAAAAGTTGAACGAAAAACAAGGGAATAAGGACACATATTGGTGCGATTGAGGGCGGCTCAAGGAATTTTATAAACCGGAGCGGCAAGAGTAACCTTTCCCGACGCCATTGATTGGAGCGTTCCAGTTATCCGGCACGGATTCATATGGCGTGAGCGGCTGAACCGTTCCCTTTTCTTTTTCGCGAATGTCGCTCCGTTCTCCAAATCCCTTGAGAGCGACCCAAAGGAACTTTTGGAACTTTAGAAACTTCTGAGACGGGGCAATCTGCCGAAAAATTTGCTCAAAATTTCAAACAGCGATTTCTCCAAATCCCTTGAGAGCAACCAAAAAGAAATTTTAGGACTTTAGGGACTTCCGAGACGGGGCAATCTGCCGAAAAATTTGCTAACGATTCAGTCGATTTTAAGCATTTTTGCTACGAAACGAGCCGCTGTTTGTGTTGCAAACCTCATTTCCACCTCATTTTCTTAACAAAACAACCTCAGTAGCCAAAACGATTCTTTAAAAATAACCTCATTACCTCATTGTTTCTGTTTGCATGAGGTAATGAGGTTCGTTTTTTGGAGGATTCATGGGGCTACTGAGGTTGTTTTGTTAAGAAAATGAGGTGCAAATGAGGTCGAAAAATACGAAATACGCATTCCTCCTATCGCAATGATTCCCAATGACTTACATTCTATTGACTAGTGACAGAATTTGCTCAAAATTTCCCCAAGCGAGCCGCCAAATTCCAAAAGCGAGTTTCCCAAATCTCTTGAGGAGTAATCCAAACCCCTTGAGAAGTAATCCAAGTCCCTTGAGGAGCAATCCAAACCTCTTGAGAAGTAATCCAAGTCCCTTGATTCCCTCAAGCCCCTCGTGTCCCTTGCCCTCGAAACTTTCAGCGTAACCGGCAAATTCTCTAGCGTAACCGACGGAATTTTCAGCGTAATCGACGGAACCTCTAGCGTAACCGACGAAACTTTGCGCAAGGTTGCGGAGAGTTTGCGCAAGGTTGCGCAGAATTTGCGCAAGGTTGCGCAGAGTTCGCGCAAGGTTGCGCAGAGTTTGCGCAAGGTTGCGCAGTGTTCGCGCAAGGTTGCGGAGAGTTTGCGCAAGGTTGCGGAGAGTTTGCGCAAGGTTGCGGAGAGTTCGCGCAAGGTTGCGGAGAGTTTGCGCAAGGTTGCGCAGAGTTCGCGCAAGGTTGCGCAGAGTTCGCGCAAGGTTGCGCAGAGTTCGCGCAAGGTTGCGGAGAGTTTGCGCAAGGTTGCAAAATGTCTGCGCAACATTGCAAAATGCTTTGTAGAAACCGCAAAACGCTTTCGGGGCGTTGCCGAAACCATTATCAACAAGCAGTTTAGGAGAAATAAAGGAGATAAGCCGAAGAGATCCGCCCAAGATGGATTATCCGGCAACCACACGAGGCAGCTCGGCGAGCGCGAAAGAGATAATTGAGTCACCGGGAGCTCTTGGGGCTTTTGGGGCAGGAGTTTTCAAAAGAAAATTGGTAGCGGGCAATGCTTTACGCTTGCCTTTCACACTTGTCTTTTACTTCTCTCCCGGCACAGCCATTGCGTTTTGGAGCGATTCGCCGAGCGAGACGATCCATCGGACAGCCGGACGAGCGTTTGTGCCGGTGGTTTCAAAAACGACGTCTTCGCCGAAAATTTCTATCGCTTTTCCGAAAAACGAGCCGATACGGATTTCCTGATTCAGCTTGATTTTAATCAGTCGGTTGTCTTCTAATTGATTGGTCAACCAGATTTCCGGTACGCCGTTAATGGAGTTGATTGCAGTCAGCCGCGTAAAATCCGAAGCGTCCACAACGCCGCGCTGAAATTGCAGCAGATTCCGCGAGTCAATCGGTTCGGTGTAGGTTTCCGGTAAACCGCTCGACAGCCGCCGCCAATAACCTTCGGGCAGCGTGTTCATCAGCGGATAAGGTGCGTTGCGGTCGGTTAGCGACGGAATGCTCAAGCCCTCGATGTTCATTGTGACGGCAACAAAATTCGCGTTATTCAAATTGTTTTCTTCCGCGTCGTTGTTCTCTTCCTCTTGTTTGACAATCGGCTCAATTTTAAGAAGCGTAATTTGATGAAGAAACGGCGACCAATAAAATTCATACAAAAACCGGCTCAACTGATCCATCGACACTCTCGCCCGCAACTGATACGGAAAAACTCGTCCGAACCGTAGCGTTTGCATGTTTCGACGGTCAACGGACAGATTTTCAAATCCCCAATATTGCGCCGCCTCAAGCAACCACCGATGATACAAATTGCTCGCGTCCGTCGGCGATTTCGGAAGAGAACGATACCGCAAATTTTGCTGCGTCAGCAATTGGATTTGCGCGTTTTGATACTGAATGGCTTGCTCAAAATCGGCTTTGGCTTTCTCAACTTTGGCAATTTCGGCGGCAAGTTGAGCGCGTGGTTCGCGCACTTGCGTTTGATAAGCCCAATATCCGCCGTAACCGGCGCCGAAAATCAAAAATGCGATTAAAAAAAGAACATTCCGCCCGTTTCTCATGGTCTTGCTCCTTCCTTTTTCTCAATAGAATCTTCTTTCTCCACAGAGATTTCCGACTGCGTTTGTTTCATCAGCGCGTCTTTCATAAGATACCCGCCCGGATAAACATGTTTTACCGCCGGGGTTTGCGGCGTTTCCTGATTATTTTCCTCTTTCGCCTGCTGCGGAACATAACGCGCGGGCAACACATGACGCCAAATCGTTTGTGCCGGAGCGGTAAGGTTCGGCACGTACTGCGGCGGATAAATATGTTTCAATTTCGGCGGCTCCGGCGCGGTTTGTTGCGGCGGCAAGTTCGGCAACACTTCCGAAACAGTGTTACTATCCTGCGGAGTTGCTTGACTATTTTGCGTTTGTTGTGAAACGGGGTTCGTTTCCGCTTGGGGCAAGTCCGGCATCGTGCGCGACAACCGCTGAAGTTCCGGCGTCAGACGCTGCACAAATATTTGCGGCGGCTGCCGGAACGTGTAAATGCGAATTGAAAACGAATACGGATAACCGCCGCCGCGTTGATTCGGTTGCTGCGCGAGGATCTGAACGTAATGATAACGGTCGCTGTCGAATGTTCGTTTGATAAGCGCCAGCACGTTCAAATCACGGATTCTTCCCGTCAAATCAATCGCGCCGCACGTTTGATTATTAAAACGTTGCCCGGAGCTGTACTGCATTCTGGTAATCATCAGATCCTGTTCGGGCGGCAACCGCACGGAAATATCCCGCAGTTCGTCCAGCCAAATCAATTGCTGGTTTTCCCACGTCGCCGCCGAATAAAGCTGCACGTATTCCGGGTTAAGTTGTCCATATTCCGCCTGCAATTTTTTTACGTCGTCGGTCAAGTTTGTCAATTGATTTTCCATTTGTTTCAACACGCGGCTATTCCATGCGTACGCGCCGTAGCCGATAATGCCGACCAGCAGCATAAATAATACGATAAACCGCGCGATATTGAGCGGTTGCGGTTTTTCCCGCGTATGCAAAAAGTCGATGCGGGTCGGCGATTTTGATTGTTCGCTTAAAATCATACCGAGCAGCGCGGCGTAATGTCCCGGCGACACTTCCGCCCCGGTGATTTTCGCCCGCGCGGGAATCTGCACGCAACTGAGCCGAAACGGATTGAGAATCTGCGCGTTCAATTCCTGATCGGTCAGCCGTTCCTGCAAGAATTGATACTCTTCCGAATCGCCGAAAATGATAATTTTTTCAAGCGTTGCACCTTCCAAATCTTGTCGGGAAACCGCAATTGTCCGCGTGATTTCCGCCGCGATACGCGACATTTTGTCCTCGCCGCCAAGCGATTCCGGCAGGCGAATCGACCGAACAAAAACGACATGACTTTCAGCAACGACGATCATGTCGATTTCGTCCGCAGTACATTGAACGAGCAGACGCGGCGCGTTGTCCGCAACGTTGGAACGCAAATACAATTCGGCGAGTGCGAGAAGACGAAATTCAATCCGTTTCGCGCGAAGCCCGGCGGTTTGAGCAATGCTGCGGTATTCTCGGAGTTGAGCGCGAGAAATGGTCGCGGCGATTGTGCGAATCGAATCGCCTTCGGACGACGGATATGTCACAAAATCCAACGGCTGATTCTCCGAAAAACTCGGCGAATCACGTAACACCTGATTCTTGACTAAATCGGGCAGCTCTTCCGGTTTGGCTTTTGGAAGCGGAAAAGTCAACATTTCGATTGATTCCCGATTCAAACCAAGCAAGAACCGCGATTTCGGAATCTCGCACCGCTTGAGCAGCGTTTTCAATGATTGTCCGACGTCCGCTTGCGAGGGCGAATTTTCCGTACTCTCTCGAAACTCCAGCGGTATGGATTCCGCTTTGAAAACTTTGATTGAACCACGTTGTGAAGCCGCCAAAACCGCCCGAATTTCGATGCCGTCCCAGTCAACCGCGAGAAATTGTGTCATGGATAAAAATTGCCAGAGCATTGATTGAAGTGTATTTCTAAAAATACCCCAACATTCACAGAGAATGTTTGATATTATTTTAGAATTTTTATATTTTGTAACTATTCAGTCAATCAACCCCAATAAATCCACACAGGGCAATTGAATAGTTACCTCAAAATTAGTAAAATTTCGCCCAGATTTTACTTAAAACCGTGCCTCGACTGAATAGTTATTGGGTTTGAATATTTTCTTCATTCCGCATCAATTCCATAAACTTCAACTTCAGTCAACGCCGCCCAAACGTTTTCTTGTTCAGGAACAAAATTCGTCAGACGCAGCCATGTGACGTTATCTTGTACCGGAAAGGTGAAAATTTGTTTGTCTGTCGTTCTTCGTAACGCAATTTTTTTCGTGAAGCCATTGGAACATTCGATAGTACATTCTTTCCAATAAGTGTCATGCGGGAAATCGGCGCGAATAACAATCGCAATTTGATCGGCTTTGACCGGCTTTCCAAAATCAACTTGCCACCAAAGCGATTTTTCAGAAAGGTTATCCGGTCCCCAACTCGGAAACTTTGCGCCGTGTCCTTTGTTATCCATTTTGCCGTCAAGACAATTCGACGCGGCAAATTCTTTCAGACTTTTATAAACGCTGTTACTTGACGCGGCGGGAAAATTCGCCGTTTTTTCGTTGGATTTCACGTCTGTCGCACCGGGATTCAACGCGAGATTTCTATAAACATTCTGTTCCTGCGCCGGAATTGGCAATTTGCCGTCTTTCAAATAAGAAATCAACTGCAAATGATTTACGGCGTCCAATTCGCGCATGTCGCGGCGTTTGATTTCGTAATAAGCGTGTTTTTGTAATTCTCTTTCGTCCCAGAGGTTTCCTTCTTTGTAATCGCCGTAAGCGGGAACAAGTAAATCAATCCAAGCCGCCATTTTGTCGAGTTCTTCGCGCGTGAGTTTCACGTCGGAGTGCGTTTTTCCGTCAGCCGCAAGTTTCGGATCAAGCATTTTCATCAAACCGCTTTTTGCCGCGCCGGATTGATACGGCGGCAACATCGCGGGCGATTCTTGAACGTTGATCCAATTCACGACCGGCGTTTGTCTGCCGGAAAAAACTCCGCCGCTCTCCGCCTGATAATTTGTCAGATTCAAATAAGAAAGCGACCAATAACGTTTTGCGTGTAAATCTTCAACTTTACCACCTTTTAAACTGAACGCAACGGTTTCATCGGATGAAACATCAGCAGATTTTGTATGAGCAAAATCCGGTTTTCTTTGAGCGTCGTTATGACATTCTACGCAATGTTTATCGAGAATCGGTTGAATTTCTCTATCGAAATTAAATCCGCGCGGCTTACCGTAAAACGGTTTCAGCGGCTGCGCTCCTTTTTGAAGAGCAATCGTTTGCGAAGGAGCGGAAAGCGTCGTATTTTTATCTTCATGGCAACCGATACATGAAAAAACTTCGCCCGGCTGCAATGTTGACCAAGATCGCATCGTTTGGATGGCGTGTCCGTTTTCGTCTAAAATTTGAAAATAGAGCGGCGTTTTTGCCGGAACAAGAAAACTTGCCGAGCCGTCTTCATAAATCGGCGTGTCTCCCAACGGAATTTTCACATCCCACGTTCCGTTTCCGATAGAAATCGGCGTACTGATCATCGCGCTGCCCGCCGGACCAACGTTGTGGTTACTTCCGATACCAACGCTGCGAAATTCCAGCGCGATAACACGAAGCGTTTTAGCTGTTCCGCGTTCGATTCCCTGCAAACCCGGTCCGGCGTAAACATCCTGAAGTGTGAACGTGCCGTAATTCGCGTCGTTATTTACTCTTATTGTCCGTTCATACGGCGCGGCGCGTGCGGCAAGCGGAACCGGTTGATGCGATGAAATTGCCGAATCATACGCTAATAATTCGCGTTGACCGCTTTCATCAATCCAATAAATACCAAAGGGCGTCGTTGTTGTATGTCCTGCGTTTGGATTGGGATTGTATCCCGCGAGAAATTCATGCTCATTGATCGGATAAGGAAACGCGAATCGGTCGCCTTGTTGTCCCCAAGCGTCAATGCGGTCGGCTTTCGTTTCACGAATCGGCGCGATCAGTTGCGTTCCCGAATTTTCCTGCCGACCTTTCGTAACGTCGATGATTCCAAGTTTTCCGTATTGACGATTATGATGTCCAGAAAACACGGCAACCAGTTTTCCGCCGCCGTTCGGAATGCCGCGCGCGTGCAATAGCGTTGTCGGAAACCATGAATTATTGCCATAATATTCCGTTTGCGCCGTGCCGTCGGGATTCATTTGAAATAATCCTTGCGGGAAAATCTGACCGCGATCATTATAATCCCATCGTGTGTAAACAATACGCCCATCTTCGAGAACGCTCGGAAAATTCGTATGCACTTGATCGAAAGAAAGCCGCCGGAGAAAACGCCCGTCTTTGTCGCATCGGTAAAGATTGGACACTTCCGTCCACCAACAATCAACAATTTGTACGCATCGGGTGGAGTTAAAAATAATGTCGCCGTTGGGAAGAAGACACGGCTCATAATCGGCATAGCCCAAACCGAACGTCAGTTGACGAATATTTCCCGACGCAACGTCATAACTGTAAAGATGGTAATCGTCGAGAAAATCCGATTTTTTCCAAGCGAAAACAATCGTTTTTCCATCGTAAGAAACCGCCGGATCGCGAATGATGCCGTTAGGATCGTCAATCAATGTCCGGTTCGAATATTCGCCGTCGTCATTCAATTCAAGAAGACACAAAGCGGTTCCCGGCACAAAATTTCGTTCTGCCTGCGCATCGCTTTGTGCTTCTGTGTATGCGTAATGCGAACCACCGAGATCAAAATGTTTAGCAAAAATGATTTTTGGAAAAGCGTTTTTCAATGTTTTCAACCGCTTATCCCGCCGTTTTTGACATGACTGGATATAATCAGCGTCCGGTGCGGCTGTACGTCCGTCCTGCCGCATCCACTCCTGAACAATCGGAGATTCCGGCGTCAGCTCGGCAGAAAAAGATACGGCAGATAAAAACAAGAATAACGATACGGTCAGGCAGGTTCGTAACATGCGGGAGGGTTCCTTTAGGATTTTTAGAATTTGGGGAAGTGTGATTATTATAAATAAAATGTTTTGAGAGAACAAGTCTTACTATAATATCAAAGGGCAATTTTGTGTATTTGCGGCAAAAAATCTCATAAAAGTTCCAAAATTCCTGTAGTTTCAAAATAAAAAAGTTGTTATACTTCATCGGAATATATTTTGTCTATTGTGCAAAAACTTTGTTTTTTTGACGTCCCATTAAAATGTCTCCCAAAAAACTCTTTTTCTTTTTGATTGTTTTTTTTGTCGTAATCCTTTGTATTCAAAGTGGTTGTGTACGTCGGCGCATGTTTGTTCGTGCTTTCCCTGAGGGAAGTTCACAAGTGCCGATCAGCGGAGCGATGGTCTATATCAACAAAGAACCGATTGGACGCACGCCGCTGGCTTGTCACTTTACGCATTATGGAACGATGGAATTTACTGTTGTCAAAGAAGGGTATGAAACAACGACGGAATACCGCAAAATTCGCGCGCCTTGGTATGAATTGCCCGGAATTGACTTTTTTTCAGAAATCCTTTTCCCGCAAGAGATTACGGATACAAAACAAATTGATTTTCAACTGAAACCGGCACGAACAATTACGCAAGATGAATTAGTGGAACGCGCCGAGGGAATGCGGCGAGAAGCCCAAGCCAACGCGACATTTCGTGTCGATAATGGAAACGCTGTTGGAACAATCAATCCCATTCTGTCGCCGCCGACACAAAGCGATAGTTTGAACAGCGACAGCTTTTTAATCAACTCAAACCCTTATTCCACAGACGGTTACGATTATCAAGTGACAACGGATCACTTACAAAATTCCGGCTCTATCGGCGTTCCCTCTTCGCCTTTTACTAATACGCCGTCTTATTAACTCATGCTACGCAGTGTCTCAATGCAGTCCGCGGTGTGATTATGCATGGAGCGTAGTACAAAGCCACGTAATTTCACTTGACATTATTTCAATATAAAATACCTATAAATTTGACATTTTCATATCAAGGGAATTTAAGGAACTTTGTATACTTTTTGCCCTTGAAATTTCGGTTTTCATTGGCATCGTTATACCGTAAAATCCAGTTTGAACTCCATCCATAAAACCGAAAACTCAAGTGCAATGAGTATAGTCGTTCCACGCTTTAAGTGCCCAAGAACAATTTAACGCACTTACCCCACTAGAAAATAAGGTCTCCTAAACAAAGTTACTCCATTCAATCAATATTAACGTTAATTAACAATCAAATAAGGAGAAAAATTATGTCAAAAGAAAGTAAAAGAACACAGGTTCAAGCAGAAATTGCAGAAGCATTTTATGGGATAGTATATCCTGAAGATGGGAGGATTCTTTCTTCAGGAGAGGATTACTTTGACTTGGAAGATTTTTTAGACACAACTTTGTCCCATTGTTCTTGGCGAGATATTCCGCTTGGTATTATGGAAAAGAAAAAAAATAGTAGCATACTCTGTTTTGGCACCCCGCAATTTTATCGCTGGATTATTCCGGCATATATGACATACACATTGGAATTCTTGTTGAACACAGAAACCCCTGATGTATCTTTGGTGTTAATGGAACAAACTGTTTCTGAAATTTCTTGTGATGTCATTTCATATTTGGAGGATGAATATTCCCAAACGCCGTCAGAAGAAAACAAAAATCACTTAATTGAAAGCCGAAATCATACAATAAGACATAGGAGTTTACTTTCTCAAGAGCAAAAATTAACTTTTAAAAGTTTTTTAGAATTTATCGTGGTTTATTCAGATGATGAGTCATCTAGAGATTATGCATACATGGCAATAAAAAAACAATACTACCTTTTATGAGGTCGTGTATATAGTCGTCCCTGAAAAA
>JAIRYX010000040.1 GCA_031267635.1 Planctomycetaceae bacterium | reverse complement strand
CACACCTACTTCGTGATGTTGGCGTACTCTCTTTTGGTACGGGAACTGGATAAAACAAGTCTGAGTGAATGGGCGTCCGTGAAACTGACAACGGTTGGCGAAAGTTGCCGCGCGATGCTCAAAGAATCGTTGCGTAACATGATCAATTGGATTATCGAACATCTGGAGTTTACCGGAAAAACCGCGAAACGCATGCAATCCTTGCTCGCCCGCCTCGGCTTGGCAAAATAAACAAATAACTTTTTTATGCCAATTTAACATGCGTTTGAACGCTTATTTTAAGAGATCTAATGGGATTTTGCAAAAGTTTAGTTGTAAGTGATATTCTTTTTGAAAAATTTTCAAAGTCGTTCGATCAAGTTGAGATTCGGCGAATATGGCGGTAAAAAGATAAATTCTATCTTGCCCACTTGTTGCCGATGAGCTTCCACATCCTTACTATGACACTAACTCGCGTTGTCCATCATCATATAAATCATTTTCGCTTTGGGATTGTGCCTTATCAATTGATCCATCAAGCGTTTCATGGATTCCGAGTTGACCGAATCAGTAAAATCTACCTCGACTTTCAAGGTATCAATATTCACCGCGCCATTGATATTGACTCGTTGACGACCTAAGTTCGATGGCAACTCCGCCTCCACGCCACATTCAAACCAACCGTAAGCCGGTTGACTATTATGTTGCGGATGAACGCCGTCCACGAAATAAAAAACATCGGTTTCATCCGCTTTTTTACGGAGTTTTTTGTAGGCGTTCACCCACTTTTGTTGGGCAACGGATCGGCTTTACTGGGAACTAATTTCGGTTTCTTGTACTCAAATCGCAACTCATGCAACAACTTCGTCATGCCGGAAACGGAATATCTCACGCCAAATGTTTGATCGACATATTCAATGATCGGTTTCACTTCAAGATAAATGTTATGCCGAAGATGTGCTTTCAGCTCTTCCTTCTGTTGGTCAGTCAAAAAAGAATGCCGACCCTCATAATGTATCTCCAATAAACCGTTTATTCCGCCTTCCTTGTACAAACGAAAATAACGGCGAACCGTGTCCGCATCAAGCAAAAATATCTTGGCAACTTGCGAGGGACTAAAACCCTCCGCAAGCGCAAGCACTACCAAAATACGATTCGCATGACGCCAACCTTTGATTTTCTGGTATTTCGCTTTGAGCTTCGAAATTTTTGTTTATGGAACAATCGGTAGTGCATAAAAATAATTAAAAGGAAAATGAGGCAATTGAAAATACATGTCATAATATAAAAAATCGAAAATCGCACGTCAAGACGAATTTTAAAGTAAGAGGAGTATACAAGACAAAATTTTTACAAAAAAGCAAAACCAAAACCATAACACAAACACAAAACAAAAGTATAACAGTGCTCAAAAATAAAAAAAGAGAAATGCCTGGCAGATGAATGTATATAAATGGCAAGTGTTTTTTCATTTTATACTCTTTCATCCTTTTTGTTTTCGCCAGTTTCGATAAGCGATTGATGCAATAATTGCTATACATCTCACGGCGAGAAATTGCATTTTTATAATAATACCAGTGACGAATAAATGGTAATTTCTTACTGTGGAATATCTAAAAAGAAAACAGTCTTGATGATTAAAATTTTAAAATGTCTATTTTTAGCTTTTTCTGCTTCAATTTCTTCCGTGACTATTTTAAAATCGGCAGTTCCTTTGCTGACAATATCCATTCCGTTCCAAGCAAGTGGTAATTTATGTGGCGGTTGTGATTTACGTTTCCAATGAACAAAAGTATCGGGGTTTAGATTTTCATTCGCGAAAATTCTCGTTACCTGTAACGAATGAGAATTTTGGGATCTCAATAAATCGCAAATAAAAAACTGTCTGTCCATAAAATTTTATAGACAGACAGGAAAATAATGTTTTTCGTTACTTTCAAAATCCGTGAAAGGTTTCCGAAACTTAAATTACGCCAACTGACTCGTCACGTTCCGGCGTTTTTTCAGCCATGCGGCGCCGAACGCTCCAAAACTTCCCAGCGTCCAGAGCAAGATTGTTGCTGGTTCCGGTACAGGCGACGAATTGCCGACAACATAAATAAAATCTTGTGCCGGAGCTGCGCCGTTGGCTAACTGCACCACAAATACAGCATATCCTCCTGTAATGTCACTATCTCCGACTTGGTAAGTTGCGCGTGCTTCTGCTTCTGATAAATTAGCCAACAGTGCTGCTGTAAATCTGTTCGATACAAATGGGGTTTGGTTGACAAGCGAATTAACGGTTTGTTGAAAAGCTGTGTAGTCCGCCGCGACCAATGTACCGAAATCGTTGGTTGTGACAAACGTTGCGTAGAGCCAAGCCACGCCATTAGTTAATGCAACACCATTGGAATTACTTGTCGTTTTGGCAGTAGCGTTGTAGTCCAGGTGAGCAGTATACGTTGTTCCGGCGTATACGACATCGTTTGGATCTACACAAAACGAAACAAACGCATTGACGCCGGGGTGTGCAACCACATGAGCATAAGCGTCCAAGTTAAGAGTGGTTATTGACGTCAGTTTGCTCTGATCTCCGGTACTTGTGTAAACAAGCTGACGTTGACCAAATTGCTGAACAATTCCTACCAAGTCTGCCCACGCTACGTTTAACATTGCTGAGGAAATCATTCCTGTTAGCAACATTAAGGCAAGTGTTTTTCTAAACTTCATTTTTCACCTCACTGTGTTGTTGAGTTTTTGGGGTTATTAAACAGTAATCCAAAACGTTAATAGTTTGGATTATATTTTATTTTATATAAAAATGCTCACTTGTAAAGCATTTAATGAGAAAAAAAGCATTTTACACATTTTTAAAAAGGCAAGCAAAGTAATTACGTTTCTAATCACATACTTCTCATCCCACTTGAACATTCGTTTTCTAATACAGTATTCTCATTCATAGCGTCTCCAAAAAATCATTCTTGATTACTAATGTCTCTTTTTCTAATAAAAACAGAAATTTCAAAGAGAAAAAGTATAGTAGTTGGTGAGACTTGGCTAATGATATTGGAAAATGTATGAAAGATGTGTCAATCAATGTCCTATTTTCACAAAACCGCAACGCTGCCGAAACGCCTTTGACGTTTGGAAAATGAGTCAATAGCTTCGAGGAGTAAATTGCGATTGAAATCGGGCCAATAGGTTGGCGTGACCCAAATTTCCGCATAACTCAATTGCCAGAGAAGATAATTGCTCAACCGTAATTCGCCCGACGTGCGAATGAGTAAATCGGGATCGGGCGTTCCCGCCGTGTCAAGATAGTTGGAAAAAAGCGTTTCGTCAATTTCCTCCAGCGGCAAGTTGTGTTGAAGAACATCGTCAACAATACGCCTGACCGCTCCGACGATTTCCGCGCGTGAACCATAATTGATCGCAAGATGCAGCGTCATTCCAGTATTCGCGGCGGTGAGTTCTATCGTCTTGTCCATCTCGTTCAGCGTGGGATTGGGAATCCGCTCGCGCTGTCCGATGATTTTGAGCCGGATATTGTTTTTCATCATCGTCGTCCGCTCTTCAATCATATAATGCCGTAGCAGTTGTATGAGAAAAGCGAGTTCTTCTTCCGGCCGTTTCCAGTTTTCGCTCGAAAGACAATATAACGTCAAATGTTCCACGCCGAGCTTGCTGCAATCTTCCGTGATTTGCCGCGCCGTCAACGCACCGCGCTGATGTCCTTCAAAACGTGGTTTCCCTTGTTGCGTCGCCCAGCGTCCGTTGCCGTCCATGATGACCGCAATGTGTTTGGGAATGGTTCGTAATGTTTCGTCCATAATTATAAGTTGTCTCGACAGAATAAAGCCCCTGTAAAAGCGAGTCAAAAATAGTATCAATTGTATTTGTCTTCTAAACAAAATCAGTCTACAAACTTTATTATCCAATGTCAAGCCAAAGAATCAAGCGTCCCATTACGAGGAATTTTTTCAATTCCAAGCAATCTACTTTTAATCACAGAAAACACCGCGCTCATAGAAAATTTGTAACTCTTCAGTCACCCCGATTTTTTGCCTTTTGGCATTGACTTGACTTTGCGGATTTATTCTATTATGATGAATTAAGCAGATTTTGGTGACATTTTGGATGCGGAGTTAATCGAGCGATTGTTTTTAGCCAATAACCATTTGGCTGAAATCGTTGATCATTTGATTTTGCGAGTTGCGGAGCTTGAGGCACGTCTTGGCATGAACATCTCTAACAGTTCAGTTTCGTCGACGACTCCTGGGGTTGTCGGCAAAGTTACGGAAACACGCGACACGGTCGATGTTGAAATCAAGGTCGTCGTTACGGAGTATGATAAGACAGAGGTGCAATGTCCGTGTTGCGACGAGGTGACGGCTGCCGACTTCCCCGCGAACGTTTCGGCGACCAAGCAATATGGCGAAGGTGTTGACGCAACGGTTGTTTTGTTGAACCGGTACGCCAACGTCAGCATGGATCAGGATAAGACGTCGAAACTACTTGCCAATGTTCTTGGCGTGCCAATCAGCACTGGTATGGTTGACAATTACAAACAAGACGAACACAAAAAATTTGTCGGGTTGTCTGGTTCTGACTTCAAATGATTTTATAAAAAATATGACGCGATACTCGCTGCTGCGGAGTTGGAGTGTCCTCGTGACTGACCGGATTGTTGGGGAGATGAAATGCGTTCCACTTTATCCCTCAACAATCCGGTTAGTCCGACATGTTCAATCGTCGTCTCGACGATTTTCTTTACGAAACGCACGAGATCATCCAGCTCGCACATCATGTTGAGTGGAACCTGTTCGATCGCCAATACGATTCCCAAACCCAGCGCCGCCAACACAAATATTGAAGCCAATAACGCAAATGGGGAAGCCGGAAACCGCGTTGTTGGCGCCGGAAACTGAGTTATTGGCACCAGAAATTGAGTTATTGACGCCGGAAATGCGGTTATTGATAAGAATTTTATTCTGAATGTTGAGAATTGTCCCGGTAATCCTTACGATGGTCAGACGCTTGCCAAAACGATAGCCGACGGCGAGAAAATGACGGGCGTTTCGATACGCGAAATATCCGCCGACACACATGACGCCAAAAGCGATTACAAAGGCGACGCGAAGATATTGATTCACAACACGAGCAACGCGGGACTTCGCGGTTGCGAAAAACGCCGCAAGAAACGGCGAACCGCCCGGTTCCACGCTGATTTTTTTCGTATCCGCCTTGTTTTGCCGCTTGGCTTGCGAACCAAATGAACTTGTGGCTGATAAGATCGCGACGATGAAATTTTCATTGGAACTTTTTCAGGAGCGGCTATATAATGATGAGTCATGTCCCATTATTTGTTCCAATACCAACGAAGATGTTTACCAATTCGTATGACATTTTGAGTCGCCTGACGCTGTTGCCAACCAAAATCGGCACGACAAACGATTTTTCCAACACGTATGCGTATCACGCAAACGGTCAGGTCCCACCAATTGTTCAGCAAGGTGGCGGTTTATCGAAACAGGCGACTTATACCTACAGCGCCGTCGGTCAACCCACGATGAAAACCGGTTACGCTTCGATCGGAGCAACGTCAAAAGTTTATGATACGAACTATTCTTATGACGGCATGAGGCGGTTGTTGATCTCAAACATCAAAACGGAAGTACGGTTTTTGCCGACTATGATTTTGGTTGAGACGCCGCAAGCCGCGTCACGGATTTTGATTTCACACCGCTCGGCGATACAACCAAAACGGTGGATGATGTTTACGATAACACCGACCAGTTGACCGGCGCGGCGTATCGCTCGTTCCTGACGAACAAGCTATACGCCGCAAACGGCTTGATGTATGATTATGCGTTTGAGTGCGTGCTGTTCGATGATCGTTCCAGTCAACACGATCAAGTCGCTGATCACAAGCTCGTTGAGCCAAACGACGTACTACTCGGCTAATGATGTGAAAGATTATTTTGCGTTGTTCTCGCTGATTTTCTCTCTATCAATAACAATCTGCAATAAAACACGAATTTTAAGTAACAAAAAATTAAGCATGATGGATTGACAACAAAAACACTTCTTGGTCAAATTATATAAATTCAATCTTAAACTTTGATTTTTATGATTCACATGATAGGCATATATTTATGAAAACAAAATCATGGTCATTATGCAAATCATTAAGATCAAAGTATTAGACAAACAATAAAATCAATTTTCCAACGTTTCATTTTTTCATGTCAGACGCATTAGTATCCATTCTTGACCATTTAATTTTGCAAAAAGTATTCGGTCCGTCAGACGAATATTTGCGAATGATTCGTCGTGCGTTCGGTGTTCAGGTCACTGTGGACGCGGCGAATATTTCCCTGAAAGGCGACGCAGAATCTATTCGCAAAACGTCGTTGTTGTTTGAACAGTTGCAGTGTTATGTCAAAAAGCACGGGGAATTAGTCGCCGATGATGTGCAACGGGCTATTTCGGAAATTTTACAGGGTGATCGAATTTCCGACGTAAAACCGCTTGACGTTTACGGAACAAAACGTGTGCGTCCGAAAACGGCGGGGCAAGGGCGTTATGTCGAAACGCTTCGCAAAAAAGAGGTTGTGCTTTGTACTGGTCCGGCGGGAACGGGCAAAACGTATCTTGCAGTAGCGCGTGCGGTTGAGGCGTTGCGGTCGGAGGAAATAAAAAAAATCGTTTTGGTGCGTCCGGCGGTGGAAGCGGGCGAAAATCTTGGGTTTTTGCCCGGCGATTTGCATGCGAAAATCAATCCGTATTTGCGTCCGCTGTTCGACGCATTGGGTGAAATGATCGAACGCGACATGCTGCGTCGTGCAATAGAAGAAGACCGCGTAGAAGTCATTCCACTTGCGTATATGCGGGGACGAACACTCAACAACGCTTACATTATTCTCGACGAAGCGCAGAATACGACAGTTGCACAAATGAAAATGTTTTTGACACGGATGGGATTCGGTTCACGAATTGCCGTTTGCGGCGACATTACACAAACCGACCTTCCGTCGCATAAAAAAAGCGGTCTTGTCGATGCGTTGATTCGTTTAAAAGGAATTGAAGGAATCGGCACGGTGCGGTTAGAAGCGTCCGACATCGTGCGGCATAGCTTGGTACAGCAAATTGTCAACGCTTATGAACAAACCGGACGTGTTGTTTTCGATCATCAACACGACGAAGACAACCAAAATAATGCAGAAGAAACAGAAGTAACAGAATTATTGCCTTGAATTTTGATTGATAGGTAATATGACAGCGAAAAAGGCACGCTTGCGTGCAAGTAAATTATCATCAGCCGGGGCTTTTTGTTGGCACACATAATCCAATAAAAGCCGTATTTTAGTTTTGCTGCTTATTTTACATTTGGGGAAGGGATTGATTTATACAATACTGTAACGATTCAGTTGCCCAAGCCAAATAAATCCGCACGGCAATCGGCATTTTTCAACGTAAAATACCTATAAATTTGACATTTTTTATATCAAGGGAAATTGAGGAACTTCGTAGTAGTTCCCCTGTTGCCGTGCGGATTTATTGGGGTTGAGCGACTGGTATAATCACGAGATTTCTTATCGAACATTGTGTTACAAGTTAAAAATTGAAGACCATAGAAAAAAAACAACGGAAACGGTTGTAAAATTCTAGTTGACTCATTGTTATCGAATTTTAGTTTTGCGTCATATTAAATTCTACGATTTTTTTTACTGATTGAAAATTTGCCGCAGGAGAGACACGTACAAATTTTCGGCTTCCTGTCTTGGCGGAAGATATTTTTGTCGAGGCGTCCAGCGAGTCTACTGTTGTTCCTGACGGAACCATGAGCGTGCGCGGTTGATAAACAGTTCGTGAATTGCTCGGTTTGGAATCGGTGTTTTTTTCCGTAGCGGATGAAGCGGAGGAATTCTTTGAAGCGGTTTGCGCTTTTGCAATTTGCGAAGTCATTCGCACACGGTTTGCCTCGTCGGATAACGCTATAAGCTCCGCATCGTCGATGGATTCTATGCGGCGACCGTCTTTTAATTGGAAGCGTATCAAAGCCATGCCGTTTTCATCTAATGTGACCGTTTTCGTTTGTTTCAAAGCGTCGTTGGTTCCGAAATTTGTATAAACGGTAACATTGACGCGATTTCCCGGAACAACATTTCCCCAAATTCGTTCGACAAGAACTTCATACGTTCCGCTAAACCCTGTGGGACACATATAGCTGCCGTTTTTTAAGCCGGTTTTTGAAGCGGCGGAAAGCCAATTCCGACCAAGAACGCCGCCGGACGGCGTTTGAGGATTGCCGAACCAACAAATAGTGTTTGCCGGTTCTTTCACGGAAATATCCACTTCCGCATCGCCCGCGTACTCGAAAAACACAATACAATCGCAACGCAACGCTTCACGCAACGCCGCCGCATATTCATCGGCTTCTTTGCGGCGATTGGCGTTGCGTAATTGCGTCAGCAAACCGTCGGCAATCATTGAGCCGCGTTCCCAAAGTTCCTGCATTTCCTTTCCGTTCCATGATTGCGACGCGACGCCAAGCGTTAATTCTTTTAACGCTTTTTCATCGTTGAGTTTTTGCGCCGTGCGAAAAGCAAAACGATACGGAATCGCGATGTGCGGAATCGCTTTGCAAACTTCGCAATACATTTGCAACGCGCGTTTATCCAGACCGGAACGTTCCAGCGAAATCGCAAGCATCAAGCGTTCATCAGGCGTGTTTAAAAACGACGCGATCGCAAGAATTGCTCGTTCCAATTCTTGAGCAGGCGCATGATCCGCTTCCAACGCCAGACGCAACGCGCCATAAACCCAAAATTCCGCTTGATCATTGCGAATGGCAGCGTACAGCAAATTCGCCGCCTGACGATATTTATGCGCCGTCATTAAAGAACGGACAGAACGAGAAAGAACAGCGTCAGAAATCTGATACTGTTCAAAAAGAGAATCCAAAACCTGCCCTACATGTTCATTGTTGAGCAGATTCATATCAATTGTATTCAAAATCGGCTTTACCGATTCGTTTTTTTTTGTAAATCAATCGCATTTTGAGCTTCTTCGTCGATAACCGAGTAATTTCGGTACGAATCATTTGTATTCGGCGAATAAAGCAATCCGCGACGATTCATGTTTTGATAGTAATTGTAACGAAGAAGACTTTCGTAAGGCATTGATGGCGAGGAAACGTAACTCGTATCGCCGGATGTAACATTATAACGTCCGCCGTAACTACGATTACTTCCATAGCTACCTCCTCCTCCATAACTGCTTCCTCCATAACCACCGTAACTACTTCCTCCATAGCCGCCGCTGTTGCCGTATCCGCCGCTGTTGCCATAGCCGCCACTGTTGCCGTATCCGCCGCTGTTGCCATAGCCACCGCCGCCACCGGACATTGGAACAAATCCAAGATCGCCAATCGGATAAGCCAATATGACGAGTTCCTGATCGGCAATCGTTTTCGGAACAATTGTCAATACTTCATCACGGATGATGTAAGAAATTTTTCCTTCACTGCTTTCTTCAAATTGCCGCAGAACAAGTTTCAAAGCGTTGCGAAACGAAATGCCGCTAATAGTGAGTTTGTCATAAAATTCAATCTCCGTATCACGGGTTAATGCCGGCATATCTTCAATGCCGAACGCTTTTTCGTCAATAATAACGTCGAAAGGTATATTTTTTTCCGCGAAGTATTCTTTCCACGAATCTAATAACGCCCCAAATGTATTTTCCGTACCGTCTTCTCTTTCCGGTTTTTTAATATCGACCGTTTCAGTTAACGCTTTTCGGATATTCTTTTCTTTCGTGGATTCATTGCCGAGACTCATCACTTCATAATGTTCCTGACGATATTCTTTCATCAACGCCCATGTTTCCGCATCAGGATAAACGAGCGGCGTGTCATCCGGCACAATGATATTCGTTTTTAGAATACTCAACGATTCTTCCACTGTTGCGCGGTCTAACCGTTCGCTGTAATCTTTATATTGCTTGAGAATATCTTGACCGCGTGCCGTCAAGACGCCGGCAGTCGGAGCCGTTGAGGTTCCAGAAATTTCTTTTGCCGAATGCGCCATCGTTTCCGCATTTTTGTAATCTTTCAGATTCATCAATGTCTGAAAACGTCCCATAATAGATTCTAGTTTTCTCGTGTTTTGAACCACACGGTCTTCCTCAATTTGCCGTTCTTGGAGAGCGGCAAGGCGAGTTTGACGTTCCTGATATTGCAAATCACGAACATGGATTTTCGCGGTCGTTTGTTTGAGCAGATTTTCCAAACGTCCCAACAATCGGTTTCGTATATTTTCCGACAAATCTGTCGATTGCTTCACTTGTTGAATCATCAAACGCAAATCTTGTAACACATCTTCCGGACTGTCTTTCATTTTCTTTTGCGATTGACTAATCACATAATTGACTTCCGCATCCATTTGCGAATCAATCAGAGATTTGTTTGTGGAAAATCGATCAATCAACGGTTTATCTGTTGAAATTTTCGGTTCAATATCTTCAACAATCTGACTTGTTAACTCATCTTTTCGTAATTCTTTTTCGGCGGTTGAAAGCCGTTGCGTCCGTATTGTGCCGAGCTCATCGGCAAACTCTTCAGCGATAAAATGATTTTTCGCTATATTAAGATAACCGTCTCCAGCCAACGCCAACGAAAAACCGTTATCGCCGATTTCTTCCGTGTTGCTGACTAACGCCGCAAGAAACGCATTGTTTTTGTCCGATGGTTTCACCACGACGTCCCAAGTGCAAACGGTTTCGTCCAATTCACGGTTTTCGACCTTCAATTGAATTTTCGACAAATCCAACGCATCGGTTGTTTTTCCGACCAAATAAGTATAACGGTCGGAACGGAGCGGCGGAATCGGATTATTGGGAAACGGTTCTGTTGTAAACCATGCTTCACCAATTCCAGACGCCCAAAATACAGAGCTTGTCAATACCGTCGCGATTATTGTCCCTTTTTCTTCATTAGCAATTCCTTGTGCGGGAACGACGCTTCCGCCGGTTTGCATAGCGACTTGTCCGAGAATGTCGTATGCGGGCGTTTCACCGAGAGCAAATGTATTGACTGGAATTTTTTTCGTATGAAGTTTGCGAATAACTTGACTCAATGGTTCGTCAATATCGACTGAAATATCGCTGTTTCCGCTTCCGATAAGAAGAACCAACGGAGTGGCTTGACTTTTTTCATCGAACACGTCCGCAACGGCGTTCAACGTGCCGGTAAGATCGCCCGCACCAAGGGGCGTACTGGCATTCAACGCTTGTAACGCTTTATTGATTGCTTCCTTGTCTTCGATGTTGACAAATGTTTCCGTCAATGGTTTTGTCTCGACGTCGGCAGTAAAAATTTGCACGCTCGCATTTTTCGGAAGCGACGCCAACGTTTGTTTTACTGCGTCAATCGAAGCGGTACGAAACGCTCCTTTTTGAGGAGTCGAGGTGTCCACCACGATAACGATTTCATACGCTTGCGGTTTCATATCTTGCGGCGGTTCGGTAACAGCCAATCCGACCGCAAAATAAGTCGTTCCGTCTTGCGCGTAAGTTTCAATCAAGGTTTTTTCGTCTTGTGCCTTTGCGGTCACGGAAATTGCCGCGACAAGCAGTACGGCTGTCCAAAACAATCGTGAATAACGGTTTTTCATATTACTCCTCACAGGAAAATCGGTCTGCCTGAGTCAGCCCTGAAGACAAGAGTTTGTGTTAGTTTTTCAGTTTTTAACAAACGGCATATTTTATTGGTGTGTGGAAAGGTTGCGTTAACGACGGAAACTCCACGCACTAAACGCCAAAGGAAACTTGATTTATGTAAAATATCAAGTCCTCTACACTAACAATTTTATCTAAAGCCGTTCTTTTCTCAATCAAAAAAATTCCAAAAGCATCATTTTTTGCGAAAAAGAAAAGAAAAAATATTTTTTGGCGTTGAAATTTGTGTTTTTTCAAAATTTGATAATGATTGTTTAGTAAATTAGCAAAATATTTTGTCCTTTATCGAAAGTTCAATAAAATAGTAAACTTTTTCTCTAACCTTTGCGACACAATGAATATCATTACCCTAACGCCTTGTTTTATTACTACTTATATTGTTATTCTTGTAGTGTTATATCATGCGCGACTACTTGTCGGCATTTTCAAAACCATCTCGTATTGGTTATAATGTTGGCGTTGTATTGAGGATGTTCCGTTTTTACCAAGGAGGTTACTATGCTTCGTCGAGATGATACAGACCAGGAAAAACAAACGTTTCATCATGTACGATTTCATCATCCGAATCCTCGTGTTCGGGAACGCTTTGAAGATAGAACACGATGGCGTCAGTTGCCCAAACTAAATAAATTAAATCCACACTGGGTAACTGCATCGTTACTTAGCAAAAATAGACGCTGGATCTTCAAATTCAATCTTGTAAATCTTGTCGAAAAAGTTTGTCTTGGACAATTGATTACGCAGCAAAAAACAGTCGCCAAATAATAACAACCGGTCCAAGAATAAACAGCCACCAGGAAAAATATTTCAATTTCCCATGCTGCAACCAATTTAACAAAAGTTTGAGCGCCAGAACCCCAATAACAAAGCTGATAATCATTCCCAATCCTAAAAGGAAAAATTCGTGGTTGGTTAATGCGGTTGTGGTTTGATTTGCGGCTTCTGTCATTTGTGCAGTGGTCTCTTTCGATGGCTTCAGGAACTTAACTGCTTCTACCAAAGCGCCGCCGCCGATGGCTGGAATTGCCATTAGGAATGAAAATGTCGCCGCTTCTTCTCTCTTCAAGCCGCAAAGAAGTCCTGCGCTGATTGTCGTGCCGCTTCGTGAAATGCCGGGAAATAACGCAATTCCTTGTGCCAAACCAATCAATACCGCCTTGACATACGAAAGATTTCGGCAAATCGTCTCGCCGGAACGGTTGGAACACCACAGTAAAATCAATCCTGTGATTGGAAAGCAAATTCCAGAAACCAGAGAGCTTTCCAGTACAGAATCATCAATGCAGATTTTGACCAATGCCGCAGGAATGGTTGCAAGAATCAATAACGGAATGACACGGCGATCAAATGTTAAAAGCCGCCAAATTCTTTTCCAAAATACGACAAAAACTGAAATTAACGTACCAAAGTGTAAAACGACCATTAAAGTCAGTTCGGAAAACTTATGTTGGACGCCGCATTGCTTGAAAATATCATCAAGTACGCATAAGTGACCGGATGAACTGATCGGCAAAAATTCCGCAATTCCCTGTACAATCGCCATAATAACAACTTGAAGATAATCCATTTGTTTTTCCTTTTAGATTTTTTAATTAGATCCTCTGAAAAGAATTTAGAAACTCTTACACGTTACATAATGTAAAAATAATAGGAATATTTCAAATTGAAAAGCCGTTTCAATAAAATAATTCCAAAAGAAACTATTCTTCTGAAGAAGATAACAATTAAAACAATTAAACTATTTGCGTTTTTTGATTTTTGAATAAAAAGTGACAATTATTCATTTTTTGAGAGGCAATATTTGAAGACGCAATAGGCAACTATGGCTAAATAATCGAAAAATGTTACTGTTTATACCCGCTCGCTATCTCCGGCATCTTTTTTGCGAGTATAATTCCATAAGGGAAAATTCTCTGGAATTGTTGATTTTGGGCAATGTCTTGGAGATTTGAGACAACAAAAATAAAGTTTTGCGACCATTTTTATCATGGTTATCACTCAAAACAATCACTAGGAAACGTTTTTTACACAAAATATACGAAAATATTTAAAAGAATATTTATTCAATATCTTTTCTAAAAAACTTCGTGGTTTTCCATGGCAAATAAAAAATCCATGTTTACTGTTTGAGAATATTCAATTTTTCAGAGGAGGTGCGTTTATGTGCGGAATCGTTGGCTATATCGGTTTTCAGGAAGCTTCGAATTTTCTTATCGCCGGATTGCAACGGCTTGAATATCGCGGTTATGACAGTGCGGGAATCGCGACGTTTGACGAAGACAACATTGTTCACGTTGCAAAAACAGTCGGGCGGGTTAAGACGCTTGAAACGATGATCTGCGACGGTCAAACGCCCGGCAAAACCGGAATCGGTCATACGCGATGGGCAACGCACGGCGTACCGTCGGCTGAAAATTCGCATCCGCATTTTGGCGGCGACACGGAATCGCCGGATGTTGC
Organism: Planctomycetaceae bacterium; assembly: GCA_031267635.1. GTDB lineage: Bacteria > Planctomycetota > Planctomycetia > Pirellulales > Thermoguttaceae > WRMR01. The sequence continues at coordinate 3,138 of JAIRYX010000040.1, read as the reverse complement.
CGTTGTGCATAATGGCGTTATCGAAAATCATCATGCGCTGCGTTCGACGCTCGAAGCGGAAGGTTATGTCTTTTGTTCGCAAACGGATACGGAAGTTATCGCTCATCTTCTTTCGCGGAACCTGAAAAAAATGTATGCGAAACACGGTCGCATTTCTCCCGGCGAAATGGCGGTTTATCAATACGCGCCGCTAATTGAAGTTCTTCATCATACGTTGACGTCGTTTCAGGGAACGTATGGTCTCGCAATCATGTTCCACGATTTTCCTGATCTTCTTTGCGGCGCGCGGCTTGGAAGTCCGTTGACGCTTGGCGTGGGAAACGGCGAAAATTTTATCGCAAGCGATCCGTCGCCGCTGGTCGGGTACACCGACCGGATTGTTACGCTTGCCGACCATGAAATCGCTATTCTTTCCCGCAATGATTTTCGCGTTATTCACCGTGATCAAGGACGAATCAATCCGACCGTGAAAGAACTTGTCGCCACGGAAAACGATGTTGATCTCGACGGCTTTCCGCATTATATGTTGAAAGAAATTTTTGAACAGCCGATATCGCTTCGAAACACGTTGCGCGGACGGCTTGATTACGACGCCGCAACGGCGCACTTCGGTGTTTTGAGACAAATTACTCCGCAGCAATTGCGGCAAATTAACCGAATTTTATTGACCGGTTGCGGCACAAGTTGGCACGCCGCGTTGGTCGGCGAATATCAAATGGAAGCGTTTGCGCGGATTCCGGTCGAGGTCGAATACGCCAGTGAGCTCCGTTACCGTAATCCGCCGATTGACGCAAACTCGCTTCTTTTCGCGATCACGCAAAGCGGCGAAACCGCCGACACGTTAGCGGCGTTGCGGGAAATGAAACGTAAAGGAATTTTGTCGCTTTCCATATGTAACGTTGTCGGTAGCACGATTGCTCAGGCGTCGGACGGCGGAATTTATTTGCATGCCGGACCGGAAGTCGGCGTCGCGTCAACGAAAGCGTTCACGTCGCAATGCCTCGCGCTCGGTTTGCTGGCGTTATATTTCGGACGAATTCGTCACATTAGTTTTGAAGCCGGTTTGCGGATTATCAAAGCGTTTGAGGAACTTCCCGACAAAGCGGAACAAACGCTCGCGGTCAACAGCCGCGTCCGTGAAATTGCCGAAAAATACGCTAATTCGCACGATTTTCTCTTTTTGGGACGGCAATATAATTTTCCGACCGCATTGGAGGGCGCGCTCAAACTCAAAGAAATCAGCTACATTCACGCAGAAGGTTATCCCGCCGCCGAAATGAAACATGGTCCGATTGCGTTAGTCGATAAGAACACGCCGAGCGTTTTCATCGTGCCGCGCGACGCAGTTTATGATAAAGTGCTTTCTAACATTCAGGAAATCAAGGCACGCGGCGGTCCGGTCATTGCGGTTGTCGAAAACGGCGATAAAGCTATTGAATCTTTAGTGGACGACATGATTGAAATTCCGCATACCGACGATTTTTTACAGCCGATCATCGCAAGCATCCCGCTCCAGTTGCTGGCATATCACATCGCTGTCTTTCGCGGCTGCGACGTGGATCGTCCGCGAAATCTTGCGAAAAGCGTAACAGTGGAATGAGTATTTTTCTCTTCTCTGCAAATGCCCCCAAAAATATTTCATTGGGAAGTTTTTCTATAAGGAACTCCTAAAAACCTCCCCAAAATATTCGTAAGCCCTTATTTTTCAACGGTCACATTTATTGAAAATGAGGTTTGTAGAAACTCCCTATATTTGTATTTCCGCGCGGATAGTATTTTCTCATTATTTTAAAAGAGAACTTCTAAAAACCCCACTTTCAACAAATTCTACCATTGAAAAATAAGGACTTGCTGATGTTGGGAAGATGTTTTTAGAAGTTCCCAAAAGTAACTATTCAGTGGAATGTAAGCAATTCGGCGCACTTTCGATGCGAGGATTTCGTATTTTCAACCTCATTTCCACCTAATTTTCTTAACAAAACAACCTCAGTAGCAAAAATGTCCCCCCAAAAGCAATCTCAGTACCTCATTTATTATTTCTTTTTTGATGAGGTAATGAGGTTATTGTTGTGGAGGATTCATTGGCTACTGATGTTGTTTTGTTTGGAAAATTAGGTAGAAATGAGGTTGTTTGTAACGCATTGCCTGTTTCGTATTAAAAAAGTTTACAATCGACTGAATAGTTACCGCAAAATAAGGGCGGCAATAATAATATTTTCCGGTAAAATTGACAGCAACTATAAGTTATTCAAGTGCGGACTTATTGGCTTTGAGCGACGGAATAGTTACAGACAATGTTGATCGTTTATCACGTCGCCAAAGTCCCTTTTGTTAACGAAAACCGAATTTTAAAGTGTGAAAATCTAATTTCAAGAATAAAAACGAACTAGCATATTTCACGGATAAGCCAGCAAATATCACGGCTTTCTATCATATTTCATGGCAAAAAAACGTTTTTTCTCAAAAAGATGTCTTTTTGTTCAAAAGAGATTCACTTTTGTTCAAAAGGAATCTCTTTTTGTCTTTTGGTACAAACGTTGCATTTTCTGTTATCAAAAGCCGTTCTACTCCTCACATTTGAAAATTCGGTTTTTAAGACAATATGGATTGTTTATCATGTCGCCAAAGTCCTTTTTGTCCCTAACGTCCCTTTTTCAATAAAGAGCGAATTTTCAAGTGTGAAAAATATAAACTATGAATGAACATGGGTAATGAAACAAAGTCTCTGCGAATAGTTACAAAAAACAAGAGCGGCGATAATAAAATTTTGGGAAATAAAATAACCAATGATGACGACACGAAGTATAACCTGAAAGTCAAACTGAAATTTCTGACCGATATGATAAAGCTGTCTTTTTGTTCAAAAGAAATTCATTTTTGTTCAAAATAGACTTTTTCGTAAATACTAGCATTGTTTTCATAATTTTTGGATACCATAATGTAATTAAAGTACAAAGCGAATGAACAAAAATGTGGTATTTTGTTCATTAGTTAAACATTTCTAACAAAAAGACGGAGATCAAGCACATGCAAAAACTATTGACAAAAGGTTCGTTTGCATTAAAATTTAAAGGGGGCAACCTGCAACCTGCAACCTGCAACCTGCAACCTGCAACCTGCAACCTGCAACCTGCAACC